>JBDLWG010000254.1:0-19767 GCA_039804385.1 Bacteroidota bacterium | reverse complement strand
ACTTTATAAAAAATGAAGTAAAGATTGGGTCAAAAGTGCTGGTTGATTCGCATGCACCCAATGTCCCGCATTTGGAATCGTTTCCAAACGCATTGTTGGAAATAATTTTGCCATTTCGGGTGTATCTTCATCCTTGATGTAGCGCGATAAGCCGCCCCTGATAAATAAAGTTGGGTTTTCAAACGGCTCATCCGCCCCAATTGGTTTTAAAATATTCGCATAATCGCGTTCCAAAACAGGCAAATTCATTTTCCATTCAAAACCACCGCCTTCATTACTCGGTCGGCGCGACAAATTTTTTAATAAAAACTGAACGGTTGGCACATCGTTGTCCAATTGTTGCATTAAAAAATCACCTGCTTCGGTTCGATTTTTCAAAAGATTTAAATCCAAACCATTCATGGCGCGAAAAATAGCCTCATGTCCACTCCGATAAGCACGCGGCGCGATGTCAATCACCACCAATTTTTGGATGCGGTCAGGGTCATTGAGCGCGACTTGCATTGCCACTTTGCCGCCCATCGAATGCCCTATTAAACGGGTTTGATATAACCAATTTTCATCCATAAACTCTTGAATATCATTGGCTAACACATCATAATTAAACGGTTCATCCGAATGAAAAGAGCGTCCATGATTGCGCAAATCCACCGCAAACACCGTAAATTTTTGGGCTAATTGATTGGCAATATATTGCCAATTATCCGCCGTACCGAATAAACCATGTAAAATCAATACAGGTTCACCTTGACCATATTCTTTGAAATGAAGCATTTTTATAATTAATATGTCACTGAAAATGAGGCAAAATTAAAAGATAATTAGAAAAAAAGGTATCTTTACCGCGTGATGTTGGCAAATTGCCTAAAGATACTTATTGGCATTACACACGTCCCAAATGAGTAATGATTTATAGAGTTCATTCAAACTTAAAGCGTCTTTAAAAAATTTAATTAACTAAACTCATGCAAACGCCTCGTTTCGCGCTCGCTCCTGATTTCCATCTTATCCTCAAACAACGGGTCAATACCTATTTTGAGCAAAATCAGATTGCCTCAACAGGCAATTGGCGACTTTATTTGAAAGCAATTGTTTTAATTAGTATGCAAGTTGGCGTGTATTACGCTGCTGTCTTTGGCGGTTTCTCGGACGGTGTGTCCTTGATATTCGCTGCTTTGTTGGGCGTTTCGAGTGCCGGCATTGGTTTCAATGTCATGCACGACGGCGCACACGGCAGTTTTTCTACGTCCAAAAACTTGAATAGTGTTGCTGCGTTCACGTTGAACATACTCGGCGGCAACGATTTTCTTTGGAAAATCAAACACAATACGATTCACCACTCGTTCACAAATGTCGATGGTGTGGACGATGATATTGATATTCAACCCTTTATGCGCATGTGCAGCACTCAGGCTTGGAAACCGGCACATCGTTTCCAACATATTTATGCTACTTTTTTATACTGCATCATGTATATTAGCTGGATGTTTTGGATGGATTATCAAAAATATTTTTCGCGTAAAATTGGGGTATTGGAAATCAAAAACATCTCTTGGCAAGACCATACTCGTTTTTGGGCAGGCAAAGGGTTGAATTTATTTTTTGCGATTATCCTGCCGATTTACGTTTTGGGCTGGGTGAAAGGCTTGATTGGTTACACCATTTTTGCAATGGTGACGGGTTTTTTAATTAGTATCGTTTTCCAATTGGCGCATACGGTGGAACATATGCACTTTCCAAGCATGGCGGAAAATGGCAAAATCGAAAATGAATGGGCGATTCACCAAATCCAAACAACTGCGAATTTTGCAACTACGAATCCAATCGTTACCTGGTTTTGCGGTGGGTTGAATTATCAAATTGAACACCATTTGTTCCCAAAAGTCAGTCATGTACACTATCCAAAAATTGCTCCTATTGTCCGCGATGTGTGTCAAGAATATGGTTTGAATTACGTCGAATATCCGCGTGTGCATCAGGCAGTCGCTTCTCATTTCCGCTTTTTGAAAGCAATGGGGCAGGCAGCTTAATCTTTTAAACTTATATCTGGTTAAGGTTAGATAATCGACAACAACGTTTGGATGGTTTAAAACCCTCCAAACGTTTTTTAATTCCGTTTTTCTACAAAGGTTGCGGTGCTACGCACCTTTTTTATTTTGCAGGATGATTCCAATGCCAACAATCATTCTGTGGGTAATGGATAGGGTTGCAACCTCGCCGACCTTTTGGATTGGTTCTTTCAATGGAACTACTTAAAACCAAGTGTTTCGGCAAAAGTTATTTTTACGCAACAGTTTGGAACGCAAAATCTAAAAAAAAGCTAATTTTGTCCCTTCAATCACCCTTTTCTTAAAAAATGGCAAAAGCAGTATATATCGTGGCTACGGCGCGCACGCCGATAGGCAGTTTTGGCGGCAAATTGGCAGATTTGACAGCCGTTCAATTGGGCGCAATCGCGCTCAAAGGCGCAATCGCCCACATTCCTGACGCAATCAACGTGTTAGATGAAGTTTTGATGGGCAATGTGTTATCGGCAGGTTTGGGTCAGTCGCCTGCTCGACAAGCGATGTTGGCGGCGGGCATCCCTAATTCGGTGGATTGCACGACGATTAATAAAGTTTGCGCTTCGGGTTTGAAAGCGATTGCATTGGCGGCACAAAGTATTGCTTTGGGTTTGAATGAAGTCGTGGCGGCGGGCGGCATGGAAAGCATGTCGCAAGTACCGTATTATTTGCCGAAAGCCCGTTTTGGACACCGTTACGGCAATGGCGAAATCTTAGATGGTTTGGTGAAAGACGGTTTGCAAGACGCGTATAATCAGACGGCAATGGGCATTTCGGGCGATAAAACGGCGGAAAAATATGGATTTACCCGCGCTCAACAAGATGCTTACGCAACGGATTCTTACAAAAAAGCGGCTGCGGCAACGGAAAAAGGTTATTTCAAAAAGGAAATTGTATCGGTTGAAATTCCTCAAAAAAAAGGAGCCGCGTTGCAAATGGTTGAGGATGAAGAGTTTAGAAATGTTTTTTTTGATAAAATACCAACCTTGCGTCCTGCGTTTTCCAAAGACGGAACGGTAACCGCAGCGAATGCTTCTACGTTGAATGATGGGGCAGCCGCTGTGATTTTGGCGAGTGAAAAAGCCCTTAAAAAATATGGTTGGACACCGTTAGCCCGCATCGTTTCGTATGCGGATGCGGCGTGTGAACCGCTTTGGTTTACGACTGCACCGACATTGGCTGCGCCAAAAGCGTTGAAATTGGCAGGTTTGAAGGCTTCTGATATTGATTTTTTTGAAGTGAATGAAGCATTTTCAGTCGTTCCGTTAGCGTTTGCGCAAATTATGGATATTGCGCCTGCGCAAATGAATGTTTATGGCGGTGCGGTTTCCTTGGGGCATCCGTTAGGGTGTTCTGGGGCGCGGATTGCGGTGACTTTGAACAATGTTTTGCAACAAAACAAGGCGAAATATGGTATGGCGGCTATTTGCAATGGCGGTGGTGCGGCTACAAGCCTTATTATAGAACATTTGAATTAGGTTTTTTTATACGATTTGTAGGATGGATGTACGGATTTTACGGATTTTACGGATTGGTACGGATTTTACTTCAAAAAAATCCGTACCAATCCGTAAAATCCGTAAAATCCGTAAAATCCGTACATCCATCCTACAAACTGTATAAAAACCCTAATTCAAAGCATTTCAAAAATTGAAACCAATTAACTTATCAACATGAAAGTCCTAAAATTCGGTGGTTCGTCCGTTTCTAAGCCAGAACGAATCCAAAATATCGTCCAAATCCTAAAAAAAGGTTATTTTGATAAAAAAATACCTTTCACCGTCGTTTTTTCTGCCTTTGGCGGCGTAACCGACTCGTTATTAGACATGAGTAAACGCGCCGAAAACGCAGATGCGTCCTACATGGTCTTATTCGAGCAATTTAAAACGCGGCATTTGGACGCGGCGAAAAAATTATTATCGCCCGAACATTATCAAGACGTGTTGCCCGCACTTGAAGAAAGTGGCAATGCGTTACTTAACTTATTGAAAGGCATCAGTTTAGTGCGCGAATCTTCCACGCGGACGATGGATTATGTCGTCAGTTTTGGGGAACGCGCCTCGAATTTCATCATTGCACATGCGATGTCGGCGGCGGGCATGCCTGCCGATTTTTTGGATGCCCGTTGTATTATCAAAACCGATAAAACCTTCGGCGCGGCAAAAGTCAACTTTGAAACAACAAACACATTGATTGCCGAACATTATAAAGGGCATCCTTCGATTCAAGTGGTCACGGGTTTCATCGCTTCAACAATGGGCGGTTTGACAACGACACTTGGGCGCGGCGGTTCGGATTACACCGCAGCGATTTTGGCGGCGGGGCTGAATGCCGAAGTCATCGAAATTTGGACGGATGTAGATGGCGTATTGACTGCCGACCCGCGCAAAGTCAAACAAGCGTTCACCATTCCAACAATGACCTACGCGGAGGCAATGGAAATGTCGCATTTTGGCGCGAAAGTCATCTATCCGCCAACGTTGCAACCTGCGTTAGCAAAGAAAATTCCACTTTATATTAAAAATACGTTTAATCCACAATTCGTTGGTACGTATATCTCTATGCAATCCGACCCACATGGTCACGACATCAAAGGGATTTCGAGCATTGGCAATATTTCGTTATTGACGTTGCAAGGCAGTGGTTTATTTGGCACGCCGGGAATTGCAGGACGATTGTTTGGCGCGTTAGCGGCGGGCGGTGTGAACGTGATTTTGATAACACAAGGTTCTTCGGAATCGTCGATAAGTTGGGCAGTGATGCCTGCGGATGCACGCCGTTCTAAACGAATTGTTGAAAAAGCATTTGAATTTGAAATGCAAAATCAGTCCATAGATGCGGTCAAAATCGAAGCTGATTTAGCGGTTATAGCGGTTGTGGGCGAAAATATGAGGTATCGTCCTGGGATTGCGGGTCGATTATTTCAAGGTTTGGGTAGAAATGGAGTCAATTGTGTGGCAATCGCTCAAGGTTCATCCGAATTGAATATTTCGGTGGTCATCAATCGGGAAAATGAAACAAAGGCTTTGAACGCATTACATGAAGCCTTTTTCTTATCTGATACCAAAACATTGCATCTTTTTATGTTGGGTGTCGGCTTGATAGGCAAGACTTTATTGAGTCAAATTTACAAACAAGCTGATTTTTTGCGTGAAAATAGGGCGATTGAAATCAAAGTCATTGGTTTGTCGAATACGACAAAAATGGTATTTGAGGATAATGGTATTCCATTGAAAAAATGGCAATCGGTCTTAGAGGCAAGTACGGATGGCGCAATCCTACCCCAATTTGTTTCAAAAATGAAATCCATGAATTTGCCTAATTCCATTTTCATTGATTGCACGGCGGATACAGCTCCTGCTGATTATTATGCAGAAATATTAGATGCAACCATTTCGATTGTGACTCCCAACAAAGTTGCCAATTCTTCTGAATATGATAAGTATTTGAACCTCAATCAGATAGCGCGGCGGCGGGGTGCGAAATTTTTATATGAAACGAATGTAGGTGCGGGTTTACCTGTGATTTCCACCTTGAAAGATTTGATGTTATCAGGCGACCAAATTTTGAAAATAGAGGGCGTATTATCGGGTTCATTGAGTTATATTTTCAATAATTTCAAACAAAATAGTGTTTTTTCTGAAATTGTAAAACAAGCAGGCGTATTAGGTTACACAGAGCCAGACCCGAGAATTGATTTAAATGGCATTGATGTTCGTCGAAAATTAATCATTTTAGCCCGCGAATCGGGTTTAGCGATGGAAGCGGCAGATGTGCATATCCAAAATATCTTACCCGAACCTTGTCAAAATGCAGCGACTGTACCCGATTTTTTTGAACAATTGCAATTATCCGATGCTTATTTCAATCAATTATTGGCAGATGCAAGTGCAACGAATAGCGTTTTGCGGATGATTGCGAAGATTGAAAATGGAAAAGCGAGTATTGGATTGGAAAAAGTGAGTCTACAAAGTCCATTTTACATGTTGAGTGGCAGCGATAATATGATTGTTTTCACCACAGAACGCTATCGGGAACGTCCGTTAGTGGTTCGGGGGCCAGGCGCAGGCGCGGAAGTGACGGCAGCAGGCGTTTTTGCGGAAGTGATTACGATTGGAAGTATGTAAATAAAAAAGTGCGGCAAGTTGCAACTTGCCGCACTTTGGGTTTGAAATTCGGTTTCAATGGAAAATAGATTGGTGGAAAAAAAGTGCGGCAAGTTGCAACTTGCCGCACTTTGGATTTGAAATTCGGTTTCAATTGAAATCGGAAGCAGTAGAAAAATTTGCAACAAATTGATTATCAAAGTTTTATAAAATTCAGTTCCTGAAAAGTTAAAAAAACATGATTCTATTTAAAAATTTTCAAAAAGAGTTGCACGCTAACCGAATCTAATTTGGAACGATACAAAAGGGATCACAACAGGTTTTAGGACATTGGTTCGACCATCCAATGGCGAAAATAGATGCATTGGAAATAATATTATGAAGCATATCGACGTTTAAATTTTATTTAAATAAACGTTATGAATACCCTTTTTTTGATACTTTCGATGCGTTATAACATTGATTATCAATGTTTTACAGATTCCTTATCGCCGCTTCAAATCGCTCAAACATTCCAAGATACAGGCTCGTATTATTACGACCGAAATCCGAGACGTAGTTTTAGGGCGTTGGATAGTGCTGCGTTTTATTACCAGAAAGCGCATGTCCGCGATAAACAAGCCTTGTGTTTGCAAAATGCCGCTTTCGTATTGCAAGAGCAATTCAATCAAATCGATTCCTCATTAACCTATATCAATCAGGCACTTGCGATATGGCGCGATTTAAATTCGACGATGGACGAAGCCAATTTATTGAAATATCGGGGTTTGCTGAAAACTTTTTTAACTCAATATGCATCCGCAGATGCCGATATTTTGGAAGCAGAACGCTTGTTTTATTTGAAAAAAAATCCATATGGCGTAGCGGTTTGTTGGTATGATAGAGCCGTTTTGTTTCAAAAACAACAATTATTGGATAGTGCTGCTTATTTTGCCCTTCGCGCAAAACAGTTTTGGCAAACGAAACAAGATACGGGACGTATTCTGGGTATTAACAATTTATTGATGCAGGTGCGCCCCAATCCTGATTGGGTACAAGAAGGCGAATTTTTGTTACAAAGTGAAGCAGTGTATTGGAAAAACAGGTGTGATTTTTATCAAAATTGTATTGACTTGTATAACAAAGCATTGAATCTTGAAAAAGTGGCTTTGTATCGAAAACGATTGAGCGATTATTTGCAAGTGTGTAAAGCCAATGGGCTGAATTAGTGAGGGGACTTACGTAAAGTCCCCCTAAAATGGGGGACTTTACGTAAGTTCTTGGGTCGTGTAACGGTATCGCGCCACCACACCGTCGAACCGCTTGCCTTCATGCTCAATCGCAAAAGCAAAAAAACAAAAAACGGAAGCTATCAAGCATTTTACAATTGCCATTGAATGAAATTGCTTTCATCCTTAGCCTACATAAACAAGCCGTACCAATACATACAATCGTGCCTCAATTGAATCAATTTCAAGTTAATTTATTGAAAATCAAGTAATTATATTATAAAAATGCTTTGTATTCGGGAAATTTATTTCCCGAATACAAAGCATTTTTATTTGTAATGGATCTATTACAATCGAATCAATTTTGCCCTTGCAATTTGTTTTCCATCGGTCCAAATGACTTGATAAACGCCTGCGGGCAAGGCTAAATCGGAATATTGCATTGAAAAACCACTGGGATTGATTTGTTTTTCAACCAGTACTCTGCCTGCATTATCCATGATTTTAATAAACCCATATTCAGGTGTTTCTATTTGTAAAATATTGTCTATCCATGGATTAGGAAAAATTTTCAACAGAATAGGTTGGTTCACTTCCTCTACACCCACTCGGCAAATCCGAAAAGAGGCGGAATCTTCATTGGAAATCACAGTCCGTTGCACGACACACCGTTCTGAGGAGGTAATTTGACACGTCCATTTTCGATACTCCATAGCCATATCTTTCAACCACGAATCCACTTTGCCCAAAGCCAAATTGCCATTGATGAACCATTGATATTGCGGTTCAACGCCTGCTTGTAAGGCGGTTGCCCGAAAAACCACCGAATCGCCCCGACAAAGGCGGCTCGAATCATGAGTCACGATTGCAACAGCCGCCCTTTTTTCCATCGTTTGAATCGAATCATGATTCGTAATCAACCGATTTTCTTGGGTGCAAAGTGCGTCTGAAACGACTCTACATTTATATTTTTGAAACTTTAAATCATTGGTTTTCAATATTTTATCCGTAAAACCTGCCAACTCAATATTGTTTTTAAACCATTGAAATTGAGCATTACCTCCATGATGCGCAGTGGCTAAAAAGGTGGCGGAATCGCCCTCACAAACCATCGAACGGTCATGTGTTATCGCCACTTCAAACGTAACTCTCGGCAAAACTTGCAATCGGGCGGTGTCACTCGTCGAAACGCGTCCATATCGATTGCGAATTTGACATTTATAAACGCCCGCATCTGCAATCGCCGCAGGTTGAATCAACAAAATCGGGGCATTCGCACCCTGTATATCCGCCCCATCTTTCGACCACTGATACTGCAAAACACTGTTGTTTGCTGCCGCCGCCGCCACTGAAAATTGGGTATAATCATGTAAACATTTTGTTATTGGGGTTGGTTGCGCCGAAATCGTGGGCGGAAGGATTGCCACAGGGTCAAATTCATGCGCACCCATGTCGGGCGCAGTGCCTTGAATCCGCGTTTGTCCTTCCAAATCAAGGTTGGGCAAACCTGTCAAAGCCGCCGCAGAACCCATGTCAATCAAAGGCGACTCGGGCAATAATTGAAAATCAGTAGTAGAAAGCCATCTTGGATTTTGACCCAATAACACACTGCTGTCAACCGTTAATGTTCCATAACCTGGCACGCTCGAAGTGCCACTATTGGCAATTGCCGCAGTGGTTTCCTCTATCAACGAATTTTGAACTCGAATCCGCCCATTGACATTCCGAAAAGAACGCCCGTGACCTGCAAAAGCCGTATTTCCATATAAAATCGAATTGGTAATCGTCGGCGCGCAATTGCCAGGCGTTTGCGTATCGCCCGCATTCGCATAGACCGCTACTCCATAATTGGCTCGATTGCCCGTAAACGTACAATTCAAAATGGTTGGCAAAGAAGTACCTGCATCCGATGCTAAAAAATACATCGCGCCACCCGTAAAACCTTGATTTTCAATGAAAAGACAATTATAAAAAAATGGATTGCTCTGTCCTGAAAGACGGGCAATGTGGTAAATCGCACCGCCATAATTGTTTGCCGTATTGCCGCGCCATTCACATTGTCGATATGTTACATCCGATTTGCCACTAATCGCATTACTAAAAATCGCCCCGCCTGTGGCATTGGAACGATTGTTTTGGAAACGGCAAAATTCGTATTTTGGGCTGCATTCGCCGCCATAATAACCGATGTGATTCACCGCACCGCCTTCCGCAATACTTGAATTGTTTTCAAACAAACAGTTTGAAATACTTGGATTACAACTGCCTCTAAAACCACCATTCATCAAAATCGCACCTGCATAACCATTCGATTGATTCGCCTCAAATCGACAATTGCGCACCTGCAAACGGCAATAACTGCCTGCCAAACTCCCATCTAAATACATCGCTGCCCCCGAATTATAGCGTTCGCCATAGCCTTGAGTGCCATTTGCGTAAGCATTTCGGAGCGTAAAACCGTCAAAAATCGTATTGACATCAACATTGTGGGCATATACGAGATTGCGTGAATTGTTTGTTGAGTCGTTGCTACCGTCAATATCGCCATTTAAAATAGAAGGATTGTTTCCTATAATACGTTGATTGACAGTGAGTTCTGTACCTGCAAAACCGCCATATAAAGCAACACCCGAAGGAATTTCAAAGGATAACTGTCGGTCTGCATTCGTGCAAGTGGTGCATTGAGTGGGATAGTAATTGCCTGCGGCAACCCAAATTTGCGCACCCATAGGAGCATTCCTCAAAACGGTGCGGAGATTGCCTGCGGCATTCGCCCAAGACGTACCATTGCCTGTACCATTTGATTTGACATAAATCGTTTGGGAATGAAGTACAAAAGTACTGCATAAGCATAAAAATAGGGGTCTGAATTTGTTCATATTATAAAAAAAGTTTGTTTGGTTCTATGCTGTGGGTTGATTTAGTTTGTTTTTTGTCGATAATTGGGAACAAAAATAAGTTTTAATTCTTATAAAACGTTTTAAAAAAAAAGTTTTTGAGTTAAAATAAGGCAATTTACAATAAAATAATTAGTTTTTGAATGATGATTTTATGGTATAAATAACGAGCTTTGTTATTTTTTTTCAAAAAAATGAAACAAAAACAAGTAGGTTTGTTACATTTATCGATACTTTGCATCAAGTGGTTTTGCGATAGGATGGATGTACGGATTCAACGGATTCACACCGATTGGTACGGATTTTAAAAAAAATCCGTACCAATCGGTGCGAATCTGTTGAATCCGTACATCCATCCTACCACAAAACCATCGTGTGCTATACACATTCTGTTTAACAAAACATCCAAATTAAATGTATTTAAAAATTTTAACATTAGTACTGCTTGGCGTTTGCGCCCAAAACATCTCCGCTCAACAAGTGGGCGACTTCTTACAAATTACCTTGATAGACCAAAGCATTATTCAAGGGAAACTTTTTGAAAAAAGACCTGATTATTGGGTCATTGAAACCAAAAGTATGGGGCAGATTGAGTTGAAAAAAGTCGATATCATTGGTTTCACGACGTTAAATAGCCCTAATCAAGTGGTTTCAGTGCCGCGTCGGAAATCAACTTTGCCGAGTTATTGGTCTGCGCCCTCTGCGATACCGCTTGAAGCGGGTGAAGGACATTACCAAACGAGCGATTTGATGGTGCATACGGTACAATACGGTTTTACCAAACATATATCAGCCAGTGTGGGTTTTGAAATTATCACTTCTTTAGAGGATTTTTTTAGCAATAATGCGCAAAAACGGATTCGATTTCCTGCATTTTCGGTGGCTTCCATTCGTTATGCGCACTCTTTGCACCCCAATTTTCATGTTGCAGGCGGTTTTTTAATAGGGCGTGACCAAGTGGGCGTTTTTTCGGGGCTTCTGAGCAATAAGTTAAGCGTGCTGTATGGGACAGCGACTTGGGGCAATCGGGATTATAATATGTCGTTCACCTATGGGCATCGACTGGAAAAAATTCCCTTTTTTCCTCGTTTTCCCACTACATCTGAGTTGGAACAAACGATGAATTTTATTAGTTGGAGTGGTAAAATCAATGTTGGAAGCCGTTTTTCATGGGTGGGCGAATCTTGGGCTTGGACGGATGCGTTCAGTACAGAGCGTTCAGGCATGATAAATTTGGGATTTCGCTATCTATTCCGTCGTTTTAATGTGGGCGCAGGAGTCATTTTGCCGTTTTTGGAGGGCGATTTTGATGAGCCTTTCCCATTGCTCACTTTGGGCGTGCCTTTTCGGTTGCTGTAAGTTGCGAAAAAAAAAATGTTAAAATCTTGCGCAGCATCAAAAAAGCCTGTTACTTTGCACAATTTGGAGCAATATTTGTCTTAATTAGTTGATTCTCAAATTATTATTCAAACATTAAATACGCAAAAAACTTTAACATATTATCTATTTAAAATAGATAATTTACAATTAACGTTTTTTGATATTTCAAAATAATTTATAATCAACACTTTATGTATTCATATTTTTTTTAAAACATAAAAAGCATCAACATTTTTATTTTAATACAAATAAAAAAATATATAATTCGTTGATTTTAAAAAAAATAATCGATTATTTTCGATAAAAAAATTATAAAAATTCAAAACTATTACGAACTTTGCGACGTATTCGCAAATGCAGTAATTATTTCATAACTTATTCAAAATCAAGTCAATAATGAGAAAAGCTGATTTAGTAGCAGCAGTCGCCGACAAAACAGGCGTTGACAAAGTGGATGTTATTCAAACGATGGAAGCTATTTTTACGGTCATTAAAGACAGTATGGCTTCTGGCAATGAAGTATTCGTACGGGGTTTCGGCTCATTCATTATTAAAAAGCGTGCCGCGAAAACAGGTCGGAATATCAAACGGAATAAAACAGTTTTCATTCCAGAACATTATGTTCCGAGCTTCAAACCTGCTAAAATTTTCACCGAAGAAGTGAAAAGCAAAGTAACTTCTTTGCCAGAATAAATTTTTTTTTAATGGATTGCTCCACAAAAGGCACAATAGGAACAAATTTTTTTGTTACTTTTGTGCCTTTTGTATTTAAAATCGTTCCCATTATGACTAAACAACAAGGGTGGCTAATAGGTAGCGCAGTCGTTTTTTTCGTGATTTTGTATTTCGGTTGCGATACAAAGTCCAAATTTCAAAAAACGATTGCCGATAGTAGCCACAAATCCATGTCGGCAACAGACCCGCAAACGCTCCTTGCGGCGGCTCGAAAAAACCTTTCGCCTGCACAACTCGCTGAAATTCAACCACTTGATGTAGCTCTCCAATCACCAAATCCTACGCCTGCCCAACAAATAGAGGCTTTGAAAAAGGTGTCTGGCGCGTACCACCGATTCGGACAAGAAGCGGCGGCGGCACATTTTGCAGAGCAAGTTGCGGAATTGGACAAGTCTGAAGCGGCTTGGTCGGTGGCGGGCGCGAATTATTTTTTAGCGATTCGGACGGTGCAGGATAAAGCGATTCGGGATTTTTGTACGCAACACGCGGTTGCAGCATTTCAAAATGCCGCTTCTTTGAATCCAACTCACTTGGAACATAAAATTAATTTGGCACTTTGTTACACCGAAAATCCGTTGCCTGATGACCCGATGAAAGGGATTTTGCTCCTCCGCGAATTGGACACGGCGCATCCTGATAATACGGCAATTAATGTACAATTGGCGCGTTTGGCTATCAAAACAGGACAATTTGAGCGGGCAATTGGGCGTTTAGAGAAGGTTTTGGCGCGAGAACCCAATTCCAAACAGGCAAATTGTCTGGCAGTGGAAGCCTACACAGGCGCGGGAAACGCGGCAAAAGCAGCCATTGCTACTCAAAAATGTAAATAATTGGATTCCTATGAAAGCTAAAAAGCAATTCTTTTTTTATTTAATTTGTCTCGGCGCAAGTCTATTGTTAAACACTTCGTGTAAAGTCGGCGAAGGTTGTCCGACCAAAGATTATACTGCCAAACCAGGTAGAAATGGGCAACTCTCCACCAAACATGGCAAAACAGGCAATTTGTTTGGAACGAAACGCACGTATAAAAAATAGGTTTCAAAGTCGTCGAGATTTCAATCTCGACGACTTTATGGGTTTCAAATTAGAAGGGCAACCTTTAGCTTTGTCGGCACGCAATATGGGTAAAAATGATCTTTGGATTGCGGCAACAGCCTCTATTTTGGCATTGGAATTATTGACTGCGGATAATGATTTTAACCATCTCGACCCAATTTTTTTAAACCTTATTAAAGTTTAGCTGTATATACACTACTAAGCGTGTGGAACCTGAATACAGAAGCCCTTGATTTTCAATCCCGAAGGGATGTTCCTTTGGTAAAACGCGAGAGCGACCCATCCCTGCTCGAAGTCCCGAAGGGACGGCACTTGGGGAACGCGATAGAGTGTCGTCCCTTCGGGACTTCGAGCAGAGGTCGATTTGCATCTTGTTACCCAAATAGCATCCCTTCGGGATTGAAAATCAATGATTTAGGTATTCAGATTCCGCCTGCTTAGTAGTCTAACAAAAACCCTAATTCAAACCTGATTTTAGTTATATAATGCTGATTACCAATCAATTACAATTTAGATATACGCCTCAACGCGCTTTCACGTTCCCGAATATTCAATGCAAACAAGGGGAGCAATTGCTCTTATTGGGCGCGTCAGGCGTTGGCAAAACGACTTTATTACATTTGTTGGGCGGGCTATTGAAGCCGACAGAGGGGCAAGTGGTGGTCAACGGGCAAAATCTGAATGAACTAATAGGCACTTCCTTAGACCGTTTTCGGGGGCAACATATTGGCATTATTTTCCAACAACCCCCTTTTTTACGCGCCCTCACCGTTCAAGAAAATTTAATATTAACACAACAATTAGCGGGTTTTAAACCTGATAAACCATTGATTCACAAGTTTTTAGAAAATTTAAATCTACTACATCAGCGCGATGTGAAAACCGACCGACTCAGTGTCGGCGAACAACAACGGGTTGGCATTATTCGGGCTTTAATCAATCGCCCTGCGGTGGTTTTGGCGGATGAACCCACTTCTGCTTTGGATGACTCCAATTGTCAAGAAGTGATTCGATTGTTACAGGCGTGTGCGAGCGATGCGGCGTTGATTATCGTGACCCATGATGTGCGCTTGAAATCGGATTTTAAAAATCATATTGAAATTGTTTAGCACCTATGAATGACTTAAAAAAAAACATTATCTTCCTTTTAGGACTTTACCTTAGTCCGCTTTGGGCGCAAGAAACGGTATCGCCTGTAATTCAACTTCAAATCGATGGTTATGCCAATTGCCAAATAAAATTAGTTGGCACAACAGGTGAGCAAAATTATGTTGCGGATACGGCGCGTATCTCTGAAACAGGACAGGCTCAGTTGAAAGGTTCGTATAGTCCAGGATTGTACTATGTGATGATGCCAGAAGGCGTTCATTTTCAATTACTTATCTTGGATAATCAACCCTTTTCGATGCAAACCCAAAAAGGCAATTTTATCAATGGAATGGTTTTAAAAGGCAATCCAGAAAATGAATTGTTATACGATAATTTAAAATACCAAATCACCTTAGAAGCGAATTTTCAAGAAGCTGCCAAACAGATTAAACAAGGTGCGTCTGCTGAATTGGTTGCGGCAGGCAAGCAAAAGCAGTTGGCTTTAATTGCAGAACGCGACCAAAAAATTGCCGATTTAAAACAAAATAACGCCAATCGATTTTTTACCAAATATAAATGGGCGGGTCAAAACCCAAAAGTGCCACCTGCATTGCGTCCGAATGGGACTTTGGATACAGCATTGTACGCATGGCAGTATCGAATGGCGTTTTTGGATAATACGGATTGGCAAGATGAACGCTTGTTGAATACGCCTGTGGTCTTCAATAAAGTGAAAAAATATATCGATGATTTGACCATTCAACATCCTGATTCTATCATCACATCAAGTGATATTTTAATTCAAAAAGTATTGAATAACAAAGTTTTATTTAAATTTACGGTCAATTGGTTGGCGCAACATTACAAACCAGGGTTGAGCAAATTAATGGATGGTGAAAAGGTCTATTCGCATTTGGTTTTGAACTATTGGAAACCTGAATTAGCGTTTTGGTCCGATGAAACCGAAATCGAATCGCTCCAACAAGATGCAAAAAAAATGCAGCAAAGTTTTGTCGGTTTGACGGGGCAAGATATTTGGGGACGCGATCCATTGGGACGCAAAAAAAGTTTATATGAATCGGCGGGCAATATCACTATTTTGTTTATATACAACCCCGATTGCGAGCATTGTCAAGAGGCAATCCCGTATCTAAAGCAGGTTTTTGACAAATATCAGGCGAAAGGCGTAACGATTTTTTCCCTTGCGTCGATGGCGGAACGCGAAAAATGGTTGGCATTTGGCACCAAATACGGCATCGAATGGACGGATGTGGTGGACCCGACTTTGGAAAGCAAGTATAATGAGAAGTATCATATTGATATTACACCTGAAATTTATATTTTAGATAAAAATAAAAAAATTATTTATAAAAATTTGAAAGCGAATCAATTAGAAGTTGTTTTGAATCAAGAATTAAGAAATTAAGACCCATTTGTTAGCATCGTAATTAGAAAATAAATTTCCCAATTACGATGATAAGTGGTTCATGTTAAAGAATCGACCACAACGTTTGGAGGGTTTCAAACCCTCCAAACATTATAATACCTTGAAAATCAAACTTTTAGTCAGCATTCTTTTTTGTCAATTCTTTAATTTCAACTACTTAGTAAACCGATTATTTGTTTTTAAATCAGGAAAATACTATCTTTACATCTTGTAAAAACAAGGTAAAAATATGAATTTTTCATCCAAATTGATTGAACAAGCCGTCAATGCGTTTGCAACATTGCCAGGAATTGGGCGCAAAACGGCTTTGCGATTGGTGTTGCACCTCATCAAACAAGACAAAAATACAACAGAAAGTTTTGCAGATGCCATTGTCAAAATGCGCCAACAAATCAAACATTGTAAAGATTGTCATCATTTGTCGGATGCGGAAATTTGCAGCATTTGCGCCGATACGCGCCGCGATAAAACCCTTATCATGGTGGTCGAAACCATCCGCGACGTGATGGCGATTGAGGAAACCAACCAATATCGCGGTTTGTACCATGTTTTGGGCGGGGTGATTTCGCCAATTGAAGGCGTGAGTCCCTATGATTTGAATCTCACCACCTTGTTGAAACGCGTTTCGCCGACCGTGAAAGCGGATGGTTCCGAAGCTCCAAGTGCGGTGAAAGAATTGATTATGGCGATATCGCCTACGATAGAAGGCGAGACTACGATTTATTATATTTCAAAACAATTAATGAATAAAAAGATTAAAGTCAGCACTTTATCACGCGGTATTTCGTTTGGTGGGGAATTGGAATACGCTGATGAAATGACTTTGGGTCGGAGTATCGTTGGACGCGTTCCGTATAAAAATAATCCTTAAAAGAAGTTCGTTATATAGCAAAATAACTCATCATGTTAAATTTAAGTGTTTTATTAGAATCGGGTGCGCGGAAGTATCCGAATAAAGCCGCCTTCATTTTCGGCGCAAACCGATACAGTTTTGCCCAAATCAATGGCGCAGCCAATCAAATCGCACAAGGACTCCAAAAATTAGGCGTTCAAAAAGGCGATAAAGTGGCTCTTTCTTGCCCCAATTTGCCCTATTTTCCGATGGCTTATTATGGGATTTTGAAAGCGGGCGCGGCAGTAGTGCCGTTGAGCGTTTTATTGAAATCTGATGAAGTGACCTATCATTTGCAAAACTCGGATGCCAAAGTGTATCTCTGTTTTGAAGGCACTGCCGATTTGCCGATGTCGAAAACGGGTTATGCAGGGTTCCAAAAAGTGGATGAATGCGAACATTTTATCGTTATGACGGCAAATCCTGCTGCGCCAAGTCCGATTGAAGGCACGAAAACCTTGGGTCAAATCATGGTGGGTCAATCCCCTGTGTTTGAAACGGTGCGCACGAAGGAAACCGATACGGCGGTCATCGTTTATACGTCTGGCACGACAGGCAAACCGAAAGGCGCGGAACTTTCGCATGCCAACCTCATCCTCAATACCGATATTTCAGTGGGTTTGGCGGATATGACGCATAAGGATACTTTGTTATTGGTGCTGCCTTTATTCCACATTTTTGGGATGACGGTTTTGATGAATGCAGGGTTGAAATCAGGTGCGACTTCCGTTTTAATTCCGCGTTTTGATGGCGAAACGGTTGCAAATGCCATGATTCAGGAAAAAGTAACCATTTTTGCAGGCGTTCCAACCATGTTTTGGGGACTTTTGAATTATAATAAAACGAGTTTTGACCCTGCTCAAATTAAAGAAAATTTGCGGATTTGCCTTTCTGGGGGCGCGTCTTTGCCTTTGGAAGTCTTGCGCGGGTTTGAAGCAAAATACGAAGTGCCGATTTTGGAAGGTTATGGCATGTCGGAGGGTTCGCCTGTGGTCACTTTCAATCAAAAAGAAGTGGGTTGCAAAGCGGGCAGTATTGGGACCCCTGTTTGGGGCGTAGAAGTCATGTTAGCAGATGATAAAGGGCAACCTGTCGCGGTGGGCGAGAAAGGCGAATTGCTTTATCGCGGGCATAATGTGATGAAAGGTTATTATAAGAACCCGAAAGCGACTGCCGAAACCATTCAAAATGGCTGGTTGCACTCGGGCGATGTGGCGATTCAGGATGCTGACGGGTTTTATTACATCGTTGACCGAACCAAAGATATGATTATTCGCGGCGGCTTCAACGTCTATCCGCGAGAATTGGAAGAATTGATGATTCAACATCCTGCGGTTTCGTTGGTGGCGGTGATTGGGGTGCCGGATGCGCAGTTTGGGGAAGAAATCAAGGCATGTGTCGTCTTGAAACAAGGTGCACACGCTTCCGAAACCGAATTAATCGCTTGGACGAAAGAACGAATTGCCGCTTATAAATATCCGCGTTTCGTGCAATTGATGGATTCGTTGCCGATGACGGCGACAGGCAAGATTTTGAAAAAAGAATTGCGCTTGATAAAATAAAGATAGCCGTTTCCACTTTGGAAAATATTCGAAATAAGATGCTGATGATTGGAAGGATTACAAGGATTTTGGGAGTGAAAACATCCTTGTAATCCTTCCAATCATTAGCATCCTATTTCAAACGATTCCCAAAGCAGAAAATTAAACCCTCTAAACATTGTTGTCGATTCTTTTAACCTAAATCCCTTATTTTTCAAAATACTACGCCGCATTTTATACTGCCTTTGCGTTTCCATAACACATGTAACTATTTTTTCACACTAATTATTTAAAAAGCACTCCTAAAATCATCACACATGAAGAAAGTACTTATTTCTATTGGTTTGATAACCCATTTTTTAAATCACAACACTGCTCAAATTAATAAAGGCTCCTGGTTGATAGGTGGCGATTTAAGCATCACGCAAGCGGCTGTCAAAGCCAATGGTTCACAGTCCGATAAATCGCACGCGATGGCTGAAGCAGGCTATTTTTTCACGGACCAATTCATGGCGGGTGCCAGTACCAGTGCATTATTTGAAAACAACATCAATCCATTTAGTGGATGGAGTTGGTTTCGGAATCGACAAACCTTTGCGTTGACACCGTATGCAAGGTATTATTTTAACCCGAAAAGCAAATTCAAAGTTTTCAGCGAGTTAAATTTAGGCGGAATTTGGAATCGCAGTACTTCGGGTAATACCGATTGGTATAATGAATTTGGAACTAAAATCGGTACTAAATTAGGTGCAAATTATTTTTTAACCAATAATATTGCGTTTGAAGGTGATTTTAGATACGAATGGAGTAGTGCCAATGAATATGCTACTGAAAAGTTTAAACAATTGGCTTTTCATCCCCATTTTGGAATGCGTTTATTTTTGAATACGCCTAAACAAGAAGCGAATATTTTAGCTGAAAAATATTTGAAAAAAGGCAATATGACAGTCGGTGTAGCGGGCGATTTGCACTTATCCAATTATTCCTATGGAAATATAGCCGCATCTATTGGTTATTTCCTAACGGATAAATGGTTGATTATGACGAATTTAGCACTGAGTAATGACTCTGATGGGAATCGGTATTGGGCAGTCGCGCCCGAAATTCGGTATTACAAACCCATTTCCAATACGATGCAATATTTCCTCAGAGGCAATGCACAATTGGAAATTTATAAGTCAGAATATGTTCATCGGGGGCGGGAAAGTATCGAATTGGGTATGGGTTTGAATCAGTTTGTGAGTGAAAATATCAGCGTTGAAGCCACTGCCAATCTTAGAGCAACAGGACCTGAAAGCGCACTTTCACCCCTTGTAAAAGTTGGTTTTCAATATTTTATGAATCGGTAAATCG
>JBDLWG010000253.1:0-3997 GCA_039804385.1 Bacteroidota bacterium | reverse complement strand
GGCAATGTTTTCAAACAATTAAGTGTTCGTTTGGAGCGTCCTGTGAAATCATTGGCTGTTTTTGGCGGCGTTTCCATCAATACGCAGATGATTAATCTCCAAAATGTTGAAATTTTGATTGCTACACCGGGTCGATTGTTGGATTTGTTGGATAAAAATGCGATGCATTTATCCGAAGTCGATATACTGGTTTTGGACGAAGCTGACAAAATGTTGAATTTGGGTTTCCAAGTCGAAATGAATCGAATTTTGGCAGCCTTGCCTGTCAAACGACAAAATTTGTTGTTTTCCGCGACACTTGGCAAAGAAATTCGGACGGTTACGGAGATTACGTTGCGCAATCCTATCAAAATTGAGATTCAAGCACCTGCGGATAATATTGATTTGATAAAACAAATGGCTTACATGGTCACGGAAGACCGCAAAGGCCCCCTCTTGCGTTATTTGATTAAGGAACAAGGTTTGAAACAAGTGTTGGTTTTCACTTCATCGATTCATCGGGCGGATAATGTAGTTAACAAATTGAAAATCAATGGAATAACCGCTTTGGCACTTCATAGTCAGAAAAGTCAGGGAGCGCGAACAGAAGCTTTGCGCTATTTCAAAACGGGTGAAATCACGGTTTTAGTGGCAACCGATTTGGCATCGCGCGGGATTGATATTCCCTTTTTGCCCTTAGTCGTCAATTACGAATTGCCGCGTTCTCCCAAAGATTATGTCCACCGAATCGGCAGGACAGGGCGGGCAGGCGCGTCAGGAGAAGCGATTGCGTTCCTCACGGAGGAGGAAGAACCGCACTTTTACGTCATCCAAAAAAAGATGCAAAAACGCGTCGAAATCATTGATAGTCAATTGTTTGAATTGAAAGGATATTGATTCCAACCGTTTCTGCTTTGGGAATCGTTCGAAATAGGATGCTTATGATTGGAAGGATTTTTTCAGTTGAATAACGCAAATTATACTTCGATTACGATGGTTTTGGATAGGAAGGATGTACGGATTTTACGGATTTTCACGGATTGGTACGGATTTTTTGAGTTTTACTTCCAAAAATCCGTACCAATCCGTGAAAATCCGTAAAATCCGTACATCCTTCCTACCTAAAACCATCCAACCCAAAGTATAGAACTGAAAACATCCTTCCAATCCTTGAAATCATAAGCCTTCTATTTCGAAAGATTCCCAGTATTCCAAAATATACAAAATTATTGATATTTGTAATAATTATAATGGAAAATGCTATACGCAAGTCCCCAAATCACCGCAATCAAGGGCAAATAGCATCCAAAAAACAACAAAAAGTATAAAAATACAAATATCATAAATACGAAACGCACCAAAGCCTCCCGATTCATGCCCGAACCCAATAAAAGGCTCCGAATCAATAATAATAACCCAATTCCAAAGCCCATAAAAATCAGTAATTGATGCGGTTCCAAACGCCTTTGCAAAATTTGATTGGTAATTAAGCAAATTTCGGGAAATAATATTACTGTAAATACCAACATGTTCCAAATAAAACGTTTCCACAAAGGAATAGGCAAATTGCGTACAAAACCCAATTCTACTTCTTCAAAAGTGCGCAAATCAAAGAGGATTTCAAAATGAATCAATGCCGCAAAGGTCATTGCCATCATCGGAACGCGAATTTCATCAGCACTATCATAAAAATGAAAAACAGCGAAAAGTGCGCCCACCGATGCAATTTTGGTCAAAAAAAAGCGCGTTTTATGGTAATAGGCTAAGTAGGAGAGCAAAAATAAGCTAAAATGTTGCCCGCCCTTCAAAAAATAACTTTTTTCGGGATTGAAATATTTTAAATAAGATTCAAGTGTCAATATCGAAATGATCAACCATAATAGATTGATTCCTATTGTAATGCCAATCGCTCCCATTTGATTTTTTTGGAATGCGATGTAAAGAATACCAATGCTATACATCAAAATCGGTAACATCATACCGATTTGCGACACGAATAGTTGGAAAAATCGTTTTGGAAAAGATAATAATTTTAAATGTTGCAAAAATTCATTTTGAGGCAATAAAAATTGGTTTTTTGTGAATCGAAAACCTTTTATCATATACAAACTTCCAATTATAATGGCACCCATCATGCCCGCATTCGAGTATAAAATAAATTCAATAATCGCCCGATGATACAATTGCGGTGGATACAAAACGCCTACGCCAATCAATACAATACAAGCAAAAAAACCAATATTTTGTTGATAAAAAGGTTCCACAAGGGTTTTCTGTAAGACCTTTGTAATAGGATTTTTTTTCATTTATAAGGCAAATTCGACCGTTTGATGGTGAACCAATAAGGTTTTAGAAATAAGTATATCTGATTGATTATCAAAATTTTGATGCGATGATAATAAAATCAAACTGCCTTTTTGATGATATTCATGGATGAGTTTTATCATATTTTGAACGGCAGCCACATCAATCGTAATCAACGGTTCATCCAAAACAATGAGTTTAGGTTGCCCCATAAAACCCAACATCAGAGACAATTTTTTCAACATTCCACTCGAATACGTCCCCACTGCGCGGTGCAAATAACCGCCAATATCAAGGGTTTCAATCAATTGTTGAACGGTCTTAGGATCCGCTTTTTTGGTTTTGGCGATGAATTGAATCAAGTCATTGCCCGTCAAAAAAGGCGGAAAATGCGGTTCTGCGGGACTGTAATTGACACATTGCCGATACGCAATCGGCTGTTGCCGAATATCCAAACCTGCTAAACTTATTTGTCCTTCAAATGGTATCAATCCTGCAAGCATTTTGAAAAAAGTGGTTTTACCACTCCCATTCGCACCTTTGAGCCAATAGATGCCTTGCGGCAATTCCAATTTATCAATATTTAAAATGGCAGTTGCGCCATATTTTTTTTGAATATTTTGTAAAATGAGCATTTTAAGAAATTTAAAAAAGTATAAAAAACATGGGTGCAAGTTGTATCTTGTGGCGGATTAGGGCAACTTTTTTCTACGAAATAGCTCATTTTTAACACATAGAACACATAGATTTCATAGGACACATATGAAAAATCGTTATAAATTCTTTCTTTATGGAATAGGGAAATTCCAAAGGCATTGATAGAAGTATCGTTATAAAGATTGTCCCTATGTGTCCTATGAAATCTATGTGTTCTATGTGTTTCAAAATATATAAAAAAATATGAAAGCAGTTATCACAGGCGCGACCAAAGGCATCGGGCGGGCTATTGCCGAAAATCTTGCCGCAGCAGGTTATGATCTTGCCGTTTGCGCTCGAAATGCTGCCGATTTGGAGGCGATGAAAGCCGATTTTGCCAAAAAATTCCCCAAAATTGCGATTTTAACGCAAGTGACCGATGTACGTGATAAAAATCAAGTCATTGCTTTTGCCACCAAAATAACAAATTGTTGGTCAGTGATTGATATTTTGGTCAATAACGCAGGCGTTTTTACGCCCGGCAACATTCATCAAGAACCTGATGGACTGTTTGAACAATTGATGGAAACCAATTTGTATAGCGCGTATTATTTGACTCGCGCTCTTATTCCGTTAATGCTCAAACAAAAACGCGGACATATTTTTAATATGTGTTCGATTGCCAGTTTGAAAGCCTATCCTAATGGCGGCTCTTATACGATTTCTAAATTTGCCTTATTGGGTTTTTCCAAAGTATTGCGCGAAGAATTACAAACAAAAGGTATCAAAGTCACCGCCATTTTGCCGGGAGCGACTTGGACTGATTCATGGGCAGGTGTTACCTTGCCCGAATCGCGGTTGATGCAAGCCCAAGATGTTGCAAAAGCATTGTTAGCAGCCACTCAACTAAGTCCGTCTGCTGTTATAGAAGAAATTGTTATGCGTCCACAATTAGGCGATTTATAATTCAAAAAAAATATGAAAATTTTAATGGTTTGTCTCGGCAATATTTGTCGGTCGCCTTTGGCAGAAGGCATTTTTAAACATAAAATTGCCGAAAAAGGATTGGATTGGATAG
>JBDLWG010000252.1:0-3382 GCA_039804385.1 Bacteroidota bacterium | reverse complement strand
GCCCAATCCAATCTTGTGGCATTGCCGCGCACGATGCGCCCCGATTCGGATAACGGCAACGCAGGTTTACTATGATTGAGTTGTTCAAAAAAAAGTTGATTCATCTGATGTTCGGCGAGCCAAAGGGAAAGCATAGCGATTTCATGCGCAAAACCATCCAATTCAATCCCATAAAAATTAGAAAGTTGAATATTAGATAAACTTAACTCTTGTAAATCCTTGATAATCAATATTTCCAACTGCCGCAATGCCTTATACGCAATAATTAAAAAATTGCCACTGCCGCAAGCAGGGTCAAAAATTTTGATACGGGATAAGCGGTGTAACAACGCTTTGAGTTTGGTTTTGCTGCCTTTTGCGGACTCAAAGGCAGCATGCAGTTCATCCAAAAAAAGCGGTTGAATCACTTTCATAATATTCGGGACACTCGTATAGTGCATGCCGAGACTGCCGCGATGTTCAGGACTCACAACGGCTTGAATCATGGAACCAAAAATATCAGGGTTAATCGCCGCCCAATTCAACTCGCCACATTCCAACAAGGTTTGCCGACTGCGCCGCGAAAACAGCGGTACAGGGATTTCTTTTTTAAACAAACCACCATTCACATACGGAAAATCGGTCAAAAAGACCGGTAAATCGGTCGGTAACAAGGCTCGCGGCGTACGCATCACTCCGAAAACGCGTTGTAAATAGGCACTCAAATCCGAACCATCTTGTTGCGTATGCGCGAAAACAGCACCCGAAAACAAGCCTTTTGAAAAAATGCCCGTATCCTCCGCAAAAAAACAAAATAACAATCGAGATAAAAAAAGATTCAATTGATGTGCGGTTTCGGGCGTGTTATCGGGATTGTCTTTTTTGATTTCGTCGAAAAGTTTCGCCATTTTGCCCGCCGCTTTGACATCGGCAGGATTTTCCGTATGAATTTCGGCTTTTTCCATGCCCGCCCAAGGGAGGAAAAAATCAAAATGTTGCGCGAGTTCGCGGATAGGAATATCCAACGTATCCATTGTTTTGGAATCAAACGCCGCAACCGATTCAAAATCCGTGACGATTCGGAAACGGGGTTCCAATTTAAGCGGCATTTCTTTGATTTGCAGGAATAAATCATGCATATTTTCGTTGGGCGAAATCGTTTTAAAAAACAATTTGTTTTTCCAAGCAATTTCTCCTGCATTTTTGGAAAGATTCAAATTGCCTTGTTGCAATCGCGTGATAGAGGCTTTCGGAATGCCGTAAGCCAAAAGAAGGTCATAAATAAACGAATCTTTGTTAAAATTCTTGACAAGAACTTGTAAATTCGTTTCAATCTGCGCAATATTCATATTGAATCAAACGGTTGAGAAGTTTTTCAGTGGTGCAAAGGTAATTTGTTTTTAAACTAAATGATGCTGAAATGTGCTAAAAATAGAGCCGTTTTATTTTCAATATTATGAAATAATAAAGATGATTTCTGCGTTAGAGTCGTTAAAAATAGCTTTATTATGCTTATCCAGTATTCTGTCAAAAATTATAAATGTTTCAAAGAGGAAGCACAATTAAGTATGGTTGCCTCTAACTACGACCGCGATACGCTTTGGGAACAGAATGTCATCCCAATCCCTAAATTTAATTTGAATTTATTGCGGAGTGCTGTCATCTATGGCGCAAATGCGAGTGGCAAAAGTAAAATATTAGAAGCACTAAGTTTCATGCGTTCGTTTATTTTGTCGTCGTCGAAAGACAAACAAATGAATGAACTCATTGAAACACAACCGTTTAGATTAAATCCCAATACTAAAAAAGAACCTTCTTTTTTTGAAATGAATTTCATTTTAGACAATGAACTCTATCGGTATGGTTTTGAAGTGACGGCTCAAAGCGTTGTTTCCGAATGGCTTTTTCATCGTCCGCATACGAAAGAAGTGGAATTATTTATGAGAGACCATCAAGTTTTTGAAGTGCATCGCACCTTCAAAAAGGCAAAATTTTTGGTAGAAAACAAAATGGTGCGTAATAATGCGTTACTTTTGTCGGTTGCGGCGCAATTTAATGACCAAATTGCTGAAAAAATCATGGATTGGATACGCAGTTTGAATATTTTTATGGGTTTGCAGGAACATCGTTATACCGGTTTTTCTATCGGGTGGCTGAACGAACAAGAAACCAAAAAAGATATTTTGCAATTTATGAAAGGCGCGGATTGGAATATTGAAGATTTAAAACCCGTCAAAATGAGTTTAGACTCGTTGCCCAATCAATTGCCTGCTGCTTTAAAAACGTTCATCAGTCAAAAAATAAAGGACGGAGATAATGAATTATTTTCAGATGTGTCGGTCATGCATAAACAATATGATGACCATAAAAATTGGGTAGATATGGAATCGTTTTCATTAGATGATGATGAATCGTCGGGGACCAAAAAATATTTTGCCTTTTCCGCGCCGTTATTAGCGACGCTTCAAAAGGGCAAAATGGCGGTTATTGATGAATTGGATGCCAAATTGCATCCTAATTTGACGGCTCAAATGATTGCTGCATTCCATTCTAAGTTGACAAATCCATTAAATGCTCAATTACTTTTCAATACACATGATACTCATTTGTTAAATGAAGGACTTTTCAGGCGCGACCAAATTTGGTTTACCGAAAAAGACCGTTATGGAGCCGCTACGCTTTTTTCATTAGACCGTTTCAGAGATGACGAGGGTAATAAACCGCGTCTTGGGGAAGATTATGAACGCAATTATATTCGGGGAAAATATGGTGCGGTGCCTTATTTGGGTCCTTTTAATTCCTTTTTCACCAAAACAGAACGCCCATGAAGCGAAAAAACAAACAATCGGTTGAGTCCGCCCATACTAAATTACATTTAGAACAAAAAAATGCAGCAAAAGCACGGAAATAGTTATTTGGAAAATGCTTTTGTCAATTTAAAAGAAAAGGTCATCGTTGCCTACGAAATGACAAAGCGATGACCTTTTCTTTTTTACAATTCAACACTATTTTGGCGCACGCGTGCCAAAACCAATAGACTTTCTGTTAAATACAAATTCAGATTTATCTAATTTGAATGACTCTAAATCATTCATAGTCAATATATTATTATCGGTCGGGTCGCGCTGGTCTGGCGGAATATTCGCTAAACGCAAATTATGCTTTTTCACCGCATCTTCCACCACTTGACGCACCGTCCGCGCATTGCCGAAATATTTATCACGGTATTCATGGATGAACGCCAAATAGCGTTGCATGTGTTCATACGCATCAGGAGCCAACGTCAAGCCCGCATTACTGAACATTTGTACCGCAATTTCCATCAATTCATCAGGCGTATAGTCGTCGAAACGCAACGTTTTGTCAAAACGAGAGCTTAATCCTGGATTCGCTTTCAAGAACG
>JBDLWG010000251.1:0-4866 GCA_039804385.1 Bacteroidota bacterium | reverse complement strand
GTTTATCCATCGCTTTGCTACCAATATTGCGGTGCTACGCACCTTTTTTAGTTTGCAAAACCCTTTGAATGCCAATAATCATTCTGTGGGTAATGGATAGGGTTGCAACCTCGCCGACCTTGATTCGCGTGGAGTTATACTTCGTATCTTTTGAGTATTACAGACGTATTATGTCCACCAAATCCAAATCCATTGCTCATCACGACGTTGATTTTACGCGCTTGCGCAACATTCAACGTCAAATTCAATTTCGTATCAATCGCAGGGTCTGCCGTATGATGATTAATCGTCGGCGGAATAAAATCGTGTTGCAAACTCAACACTGCCGCCACTGCTTCTATCGCACCCGCCGCCCCGAGTAAATGCCCTGTCATGGATTTCGTCGAACTGATATTCAAATTATAAACATGGGATCCGAACATTTTTGCCAATGCTTTTACTTCTGCCACATCGCCTAAAGGTGTTGAAGTGCCATGCACATTGACATAATCTACGGTTTCAGGGTTTAAATGCGCATCTTTCAGGGCTAATTGCATACATTTCACGACACCAATCCCGTCAGGATGCGGCGCGGTGATGTGATACGCATCACAATTCATGCCACCACCAACGACTTCTGCCAAAATACGCGCACCGCGTTTGCGCGCATGTTCCAATTCTTCCAAAATCAAAGTCGCCCCGCCTTCGCCCAACACAAAACCATCTCTATCCTTATCAAACGGACGGGAAGCGGTTGCAAAATCGTCATTTCGAGTGGACATCGCGTGCATAGACGTAAAACCGCCAACGCCCGTTGCACAAATCGTCGCTTCCGACCCACCTGTAATGAGCACATCCGCTTTGCCCAATCGAATGGAATCCAACGCATTGATAAGCGTGTGATTCGCACTCGCACAAGCCGAAACGGTGGTATAATTCAACCCGCGAAAACCATATTTTATCGCAATATGACCCGCAGCAATATTGGTAATCATTTTTGGAATCATAAACGGATTGTAACGCGGCGTGCCATTGCCCCGTGCAAAATCCATGATTTCTTGCTCAAGCGTCATCAAACCACCAATCCCCGAAGCATAAATGATGCCGCAACGGTCTAAATCCACTGTTTTGAGGTCAAGACCCGACATTTTTATCGCTTCATCCGTCGCTACGAGCGCGAATTGCGCATATAAGTCCAACCGCCGCAATTCCTTTCGGTCGATAACGGCTTCTGGTTTAAAATTTTTAACTTCGCATGCAAAACGCGTTTTAAAAAGCGATGCGTCGAACCGCGTAATCGCAGCCGCGCCACTCACGCCCTGTTGCAAATGCTGCAAATATTCAGAAACGGTGTTGCCGATGGGCGTAACAGCACCCATGCCGGTAATAACCACTCTTTTCATTCTTTTTGTTTTATGGCAACCGATAAAGGCGGTTTTGGTTTTGTAATGTATTGATAATCAATGTTATACAAAGTATAATTGTCATTAACACGAATCCGATGTAGTTGCGAACTCACTGTAAATCAACGTTAACAGCCGTGCAACAAAATGGAGTTATGGGTTATGAACAATATGAACCATTTGCCTGATTGCACTTTGATTAAAAACGCTTCTAAAAAATATTTCGGAGATAGAAAATCTCGCAGCAAAGTTACAATAAAAAAAGTAGTATCATCAAAAAAAAGCCTCTTTTTTCTTGAATTTCAAAAAAAAGGACATCTCGAAAGTAAATTAATGCCTAAAATGTCCTTTTTTTGTCACTTAAAATTTTACAGCAATATTTTCTTGCAAAAAAATCATTTCTAAAAAAATTTGCTCCCACTGAAGGTTTTTATTTTTTACAAACCTTATTTGTAAGAATAGAATACTACAATTCGTCCAAAAAGGATTGATAAAATTTGCAAGATTGCATGCTTTTTGCTCGCAGTTTTCCATCAAAACGCTTTTTCAAATCTTCTATATAAGGATTTTTAAACTTTATTTCATTATCTTTCTCATCTTCTTTAAAATCTTTAGTCGTTAATCGACGGCAATCTTCTTGGTATATCAAATTATTGTTTTCACAAATCCCTGCCATATAACACGCCGCCGATGCAATCGACGGATTATCGGATTGCATCGCCTTCAAATACCAACTTTTCGCCCGACTGCAACTAAAATAATCTTCTTTATCGGCTGAAAACGCATATTGTTTTGGAGCAGCATCTGCCCGACCCGACTGATAACTGTAATACGCCGCACCCAAAATGCCCAAACCAGCCACTACAAACACCGTTTTAAACATTTTTTGCCAAATTAATCCACCAAACAATGCAATTACACCCAGAATTGCCAATACTTGTTGCCACATCGGTCGCTCATTCGCGCTTGTATTTTCGCTTTGAAATGAATTTTTGACTTTTACTTTCTCAATACCACAATCAGGCGAGTTGGAGGAATAAACCCGACTCATCAACCATGCTTTTCCATCTTGCGTCATATTGTAATAGACATTGCCCAATAAAAAACAATTTTCAGCTTGTTTTTCCTTATTTTGTGTGGCATCCTTTTTCAAATCAATGATTTTTTGAAGTAAATCCGCTTTATTATTGCATTGCAACAACGTATCATTCAAAGGACTTTTGCTTTCAATCCGCACACCTGTTATAAACGGATTGTTGGAAAGATAATTTTTATACGGGAAATCCGACCAAAAACTCGTTGGAATCGTCTTGAAAATCGCTAAAGCCTTCTCCAAATCATCATTTAAAAGATAATACGTTCCATAATAATCCTTGATTTTATCAATAGACCATCCTTTCGGAACACCTTTCGTCTTATGTCGCAACCCATTTATTTTTTCATCATATTCCACATTTTCATCATCATAAGACAGTCCATAAGGTTTCGGGTCTGATACTAAAAAGGATTCAAAAGGAGTCAAACCCACTTTTTTATCCAATAATGCCAGAATCGTTTCATAATCTTTGGGCGTTGCCAAATCCATTAATTTGGAATAAAAATGGCCCGCGCCCATATCCAAATGATGTTTGCTGGTCAATAAAACACATTTTGTTAAATCACCTTTTGCCAAATAGCGTTCTGCTAACCAGCGCATGAGTTGCGCTTTCAACATTTTATAATCCAAAATATTGGCTTTTTCTTTATCCAACAAAGCTAATAAATTTAAGATTTGTTTTTCAGCATTCGCATCTAATTTTCGACCTACTTGTGTCATTACTCGCGTGATTTCCAACTGAATACGAATGGCATTATTCGTTGATTTTTCAGCACTTGCCTTTTTCAAATACTTATCCGCCCCATCAAAATCTTGTGCGATAAACGCTAAATGCGCTAAGGATAATTGTAAAAAAGCCTTATCCGTTTGCTTGCCATCAGACACCACTTTTTCGATGAATTGGCGTACATCTTTCAAATATTCAAAATCGGTTCTTAAATTTTTTGTTTTATCATTACCTTCTTCGCCATCAAAATAATCATCCTGCCGATAGGATAAAACCTTAGAATAGAGCCAACCTTCCACTTTATTGACTTCGCGTTCAATTAACATATTAAAATCTTTATGAGTCGGGTCTAACCCATAAATTTTTTCTAATTCGGGCAGTTGCCGCCCTTCCTTCTGCAAAGCCGCCATCAAATGCAACACCGCTTTTTCGTGATTGGATTTTGCAAGCAATAACGTTTTGTCAAAATGCTCAAATTCAAACAATTGTACGGCACGTTTGCGTTTATCAATACTCCATTCAAAAGTTTTGGCAAGCCAATAATTGCGTTGTATAACGTCTTTCAACGTCGTCGCATAATAAAACATGGCTGAACTTTCAATCCAACTACTTGATTTTGAATTTTTTATATGATTATTATAATAATCAAGTGATTTGGCTGTATCGCCTGCGTATTGTGACAACTTCATTAATTGATACGCCGTTCGCAATTTTACAAAAGGCGTTTGTGCATTGCGCAATAAAGTTTCACCCGTCACTAAGGCATTTTTAATGGGAATCAAATGTTTTTGCCGTTCCTCATCCCAAAGCGAAGGATTATTCATGCCTTCCTCACATTGTTTAGAAAACAACAAATAGTTGTATAACTCGCCATTTTCAGGTTGTTGCAAAACCCGCACAAAAGGTTCTGAACCCACTTGATTGCTCGAAAAACGCTCTGGCGCGGTTTGATACAAGATGCGGTGGATGTCTTTTTTATCCGCTTTTTTGTTTGTTGCCACATGCCATTCTTCTATATTTGCGGCGTAAAACGTCGTATCCAACTTATCGCCCCATCTATCATACGGGTCATTCGGCGTATAATAATTATTACTTGAATACGTAAATGGCAGCAAACCAACGATATTCACTAAATTCGGTTGGAACAACCAAAATCGAAAATCTTCTTCATAACCTTCTCCGACGCAAGCGTGAAATACGGTGCGTGGCAATAAAAAGAGTAAGGCAGTCAACGAAATGCGAAAAAACTTTCCCATCGGCAATCATTTTAGGGTTTTTATAAAATAATTTGTTTTAAATAAAAGATTAAACTATCAGGCGTTTCGGCACAATCTGAAAAGATTGTTAAAGCCTGTTCATTGTTTAGGCTACTTGCATCCCCGAATGCAAATTTGATTTTATTTTTAACAATACTTTGTGTTTTTACAGAATCGTTTAAAATCAATTGTATAAACTTTATTAAAAATTCTAATTCATATTTTCCTCTGAATACTTTGCTCACATCACTCCTTGAAAATTCAATTATTTTTTGATTTAAATCTGCTTCTAAAATCGGTGGTGCTTCTGGATATTTTACTTTTATTTGCTCTAAATCGTAGTGCGCTTTGACATATTGTAACGTAATCTCTACAAAACCTTTTTCCAATTTATCTTCTAATTTC
>JBDLWG010000250.1:0-4804 GCA_039804385.1 Bacteroidota bacterium | reverse complement strand
TTCAGCATTCAAAATATGGAAAATGATAAAAATAATATAGCGATAATCGATAAAGTATCCCTTTAAAACCGCTTCGTAGTCGGGAAATTTATTTCCCGACTACTACATTTATTGCCCACTGCTTTCGGAAAAATATTTTACTTTTGCTCAAAAGTAACTAAAAACAAATAAAATGAACAAAATTATCTTATTCTTAACCTTGTTAGGCATAACGCAGCTGCTTTCTGCGCAAAACCGCCCTTTTAACTTGAGTTTAAATGTTGGTTTGCCCCTCCCTATTTTTGGTAATCCTGATAAAAGTATCCATTTAAGTGTTAATCCAAGTTGGTGGAAAAATGAGTGTGCTCGATTCGAAGGCGAAATCGCTTATTCTTATATGCATTATTTACAGAAGCAGAGCTCCGATTTGTTCGGTCATAATGCGGGACAAACCTTTCAAGGGGATGCCTTAGTTGGTTTTCGATACTATTTAGTGGGTGTATCGCATCACATTAAACCATATATAATTAGACCCTATATTACGTTTTCGACGGGTTACAGTTATATCAGAGATTCGGAGTTTCGAGACCAAACTTTATGGATAGAGCGTCATCATACCTTTCAATTGGCTGGTTCCGTCAATTTAGAAATAAAAAAACATTTTTTATTAACTTTTTCGGCACGAGGTGTTAGATTTTTGATGTGCATGAGAATGGGCTATCAATTTTAAAGCATTTGTTTTTTTTTGAATGTTTTAAATGCCCAATCCTTATAGTTACTCGTAAACAATTGATGTTATGAAAACAAGCGAAATCGTTCTGCAAGAACGTTTAAATTATGAAAATTACTTTGCGCAAACCTTAGATGCGTTGAAAAAGCAAGGCAATTATCGTTATTTTTTAGAAATGGAGCGTTCTGCGGCTCATTTTCCTGCCTTTCGATACACGGATGCGCAAGGCAATTTAGCGGAAGCCATCAGTTTTTGCAGCAACGACTACTTGGGACAAACGGTGCATCCCGCCGTGCAAGCCGCCGCAAAAACGGCGATTGACCAAGCGGGAACGGGCAGTGGTGGCACGCGCAACATCAGTGGCACGACGACTTTTCACCGCACTCTTGAAAAAGCGACGGCGCAACTCGTCCAAAAAGAGGCTGCATTGCTGTTTAATTCGGCTTATTTGGCAAATCAAACAGCGTTAACAACACTTGGCAGGCATTTAAAAGGGTGTATTTTCATTTCAGATGAAGAAAATCACGCTTCGATGATAGAAGGTTTGCGAGCGAGTAAGTGTCAAAAACACCTTTTTGCACACAATGATATGGTGCAACTTGAAGCGATTTTAAAACAATTACCCATAGATGCACCCAAAGTAATTGTTTTTGAATCCGTTTATTCGATGTCTGGAACGGTCGCACCCATCCAAAAAATCGTTGAAATGGCTCAAACGTATAATGCTTTAACGTATTGTGATGAGGTGCATGCAGTGGGTTTATATGGGAGATATGGCGCAGGTTATGTGGAGCAAATGGGTTTTAGCCATCAAATTGATATAATAAATGGCACTTTTGCCAAATCTTATGGGGTGATTGGCGGTTTTTTAGCAGGTAATTTAATAACAATGGATTTTATCCGAAGTCATGCAGAAGGCTATATTTTCACGAGTTCATTGCCGCCCGCGACTTGTGCAGCGATTACGGAAAGCATTTCCATTTTAAAACAAAATCCTGAAATCATGCGACATTTTCATGAAAATGTGCAAATTTTTCGGAATCTTTTGATTGAAAATCAAATTACATTTAGTGGGCATGCGTCTCATATTACGCGGATTCATATTGGTAGTAGTAGTCGTTGCAAGGCGATTGCGGATGCGTTGTTGAAAACACATGGCATTTATTTGCAACCTATTAATTATCCAACCGTCCCAAAAGGGCAAGCCTGTTTGCGTATCATCATAAATGCCAAACATAATTTGGTGCAAATCCAACAATTAGTAACCGCCTTAAAAATTGTTTTATACATTTGAAACACATAGTTCACATAGGAGGAGATAGGGCACATAGGGGTTTTATTGAAATGCAGATACATCCGCCCAAATGAAAATCCTATGTGCCCTATGTCCTCCTATGTGAATTATGTGTTGCAAAATATTTATATGAAAAATAGTTTTAAAATTATCTGTCGCAATTCAAAACTTTCGTTGATTCAAGGACATACCGTTCAACGATTAATCGAACAAAATTGCCCAAATACGCGCATTGAAGTCTTGTCGAAACCGTCTCAAGGCGATTTGGACCAAACGACTCCTTTATATCAGATGGGCGATAAAAATATTTTCACCAAAGATATTCAAGCTGTTTTGGAAGTGGGCGATGCGGATTTTGCGGTGCACTCCATGAAAGACGTAAGCGCGGATAAATTAATAGACCCTCATTTTAAAATAGCGATTGTCGAGCGCAATGATGTTCGGGATGTTGTGATTTTTCAAAATAATATTTTGAAAAAATTGAAAATGGGAAAACCGATTCGACTTGGGACTTCTTCCTTGCGGCGAGCGGAATTGATTCCACCGTTTTTGCAAAAAGCATTACCCCAATTAGCTGAAACGCCTATTCAAATAGAAATTTTAAATATTCGTGGAAATGTTGATACAAGGTTGCGCAAGCTCCGAAATGGGGATTATGATGCGATTGCATTGGCGGCGGCGGGGCTGAATCGCCTTTTGGAACACGAACCGATAGTAGCTGAATTGTTAAAAGGCTTGCCCAAAATGTTGTTGCCGATGACGGAAGTGCCTCCTGCGGCGGGTCAAGGCGCGTTATTGGTGGAGTGTTTGGCGACGAATGCGGCGGCGGCAGCCTTATTACCTGCGATTCATCAACCTGATTTGATGTCGAATTTGCTGAAAGAACGGGCGTTTTCGCATCAATATGGGGCGGGTTGTCATCAACGTTTTGGGGTAGTGAATGTGGATTTCAAAGGGATGAATTTTTCCATTTTGAAGGGCAAATCGGGTAATCAATCCATCAATGCGTTTCATTTTGAAAATAAATTAACAGCGTTGATAGCAGGTAAAAAATTGGTTTCGACTACTGATTTTATGCGCGATTTTTTTGATTATCAATACTTTACAATAGATGAAAATTTTATAAATAAATTACAAAAAGTCGAAACGATATTCGTTGCACACCACCGAACCGCAACCGATTCAAAAATTTTAAATATTTTAAAATCAAAAACCATTTGGACTTCTGGAACCAAAACGTGGTTTCAATTGGCACAAAAAGGCATTTGGGTAGCGGGTTGTGCGGACGGTTTTGGTTTTGAATCGTTGCTGCCTGTGTTTGAACGACCGTTATTTCACCTATTGAAAAAAAATATTTTGATTTTGACGAATGAAGCCGCCGAAGCGCATTGGCAACCGACCTATCAAACGGCTTCTTCCTATCGGCTGATACCGCGTTTAACAGAAGGCGTTTCGGCGGCAATGCAAACGGCAGATGCTGTTTTTTGGACGAATTTTGAACAATATTTGATTTCAAAACATTTGTTAAAACCTAATTTGATACACGCTTGCGCCGCAGGCAAAACCGCCGAATTATTTATAAAACAAGGCATTACACCTATCATTTTTCCAAATATTAAATCATTTTTGAAATCATAATCATGAATTTTTATATGAACCAACGTCGCCTACGGGCGAGTGCGCACGTCCGCGAATTAGCGGGAACGGTCACGATTTCGCACCGCGACTTGATACAACCCCTTTTCGTCGAACAAGGCATTCCAGAACGCATTGCAAATGCGTCGATGTCAGGCGTTTTCACGGATACCGAAACGTCCATTATCCAACAAATTACGGATGATGTTGCGAAAGGTGTCCATAAGTTTTTACTCTTTCCCATTCCAAATCAACGGTTTGAATATGAGTTTAATTTTGAATTTGCCGAAAAAGTCGTTCGTCATATCAAAGAAATATTTGGCGATACGATTTGGTTAGCCTGCGATTTATGCTTGTGCAGTTACACCGTACATGGGCATTGCGGCGTACTGAATGCCGAAAAAACGCGGATGGAAAATGACCCCTCTGTTCAAATTTTGGCAGATTATGCTTTGACTTTGGCAAATGCAGGAGCCGATTGCATTGCGCCAAGCGACATGACTGATGGACGTATTAAAGCCATTCGTCAAATATTAGATGCTCATAAACACGATGTTGTGAGTATTATGAGTTATTCGTCCAAATTTTCTTCTAATTTTTATGGCCCGTTTCGGGATGTTTGCAAATCAACGCCTGATAAAACGTTGAAATTGCAAGGGCGCAAAACCTATCAAATTGACCCCAGTAATTTGCATGATGCCATCTCGTCTTCTCTGCGCGATGCTCAAGAAGGCGCGGATTTTTTAATGGTCAAACCCGCTTTGCCCTATTTGGATATTTTGGTAAGATTATCACAAAAAACGGATATTCCATTAGTTATATATCATGTAAGTGGTGAATATGCTGCGATTGATTTATTAGTGAGAGAACATTTAATTGAAAAAAACTTAGCCCATATCGAACTTTGGACGGCGTTCAAGCGGGCAGGTGCATCCGCAATTATCACATATGCCGCCCGAGATGCGCGGGAATGGTTAACTTAGGAGCGTATCGAATCAAGGTCGGCGAGGTTGCATATCTTGAAACGGATTGGTGCTTTGACGCGCTAAATGGTTCAACGAAATGTGTTTGACGGTTGGAAAGGCTTTTTGATAGATTTCATATTCATCTTTTGGGGCGATAACAATCACTTGATAATGCTTTTTTGTTAAAATAGTTAAAAGATT
>JBDLWG010000249.1:0-6291 GCA_039804385.1 Bacteroidota bacterium | reverse complement strand
AATATGGGTGTTTTTGCGATAGGATGGATGTACGGATTTCACGGATTCGCACCGATTGGTACGGATTTTTTTTAAATCCGTACCAATCGGTGCGAATCCGTGAAATCCGTACATCCATCCTATCGCAAAAACACCCATTTTTTTTAAATCAACCTTTATTTAAGAAGTATGAAAGCATTGGTTTTGGTCGGTAAAGACCTGCCCCTCTCTTATCAATCTGTTGAAAAGCCTGTTGCAGGCGCGGGTGAAATCCTCGTTCAAGTCCATGCAGCCGCTTTGAACCATCGAGATGTTTGGATTGCCAAAGGTTTGTATGGGGGCATCAAGTATCCGACGATTTTAGGGTCAGACGGCGCAGGTGTGACGGCAGATGGCAGGGAAGTCATCATCCATCCAGGTATGAATTGGGGCGATAATCCCCATTTTCAATCCAAATCTTATGAAATTTTGGGACTTCCATCGGATGGAACGTTTGCCGAATACGTCAAAGTGGGTGCAAAATACGTTTCGCCTAAACCAGCACACCTTAGTTTTGAACAAGCGGCGGCTTTGCCACTTGCGGGTTTGACGGCGTATCGGGCTTTGATAACGCGTTGCCAAGCGCGGGCAGGGGAGCGCGTTTTGATTTCGGGTATTGGCGGCGGCGTTGCTTTGTATGCGATGCAATTTGCGTTGGCATTGGGTTGCGAAGTTTGGGTTACGTCTTCTTCGGAGGCGAAAATCCAAAAAGCGGTCGAAATGGGTGCAAAAGGTGGCGTTAATTACAAAACCGAGCAATGGAGTAAGGCATTTATGGCAAAAACAGGTGGTTTTGATGTCATTATTGACTCAGCAGCAGGCAGTGGTTTTGGCGAATTGGTCAAAGTTTGTAAGCCAGGGGCGCGGCTTTGTTTTTATGGTGGCACCGCAGGCGCACTTTCGGGAGTGAGTCCGCAAATCGTTTTTTATAAACAATTGTCCATTTTTGGTTCGACGATGGGTTCTGATATCGAATTTGAGGCAATGATTCGGTTCGTGGAAAAACATAAAATGATGCCAGTGGTGGATGCGGTCTATCCGTTATCAGAAGGAAATGCTGCGTGTCAACGCATGGATAAAGGACAACAATTTGGCAAAATTGTATTGAAAATCAATGCCTTATGAATTTTTGAAATAGGATGCGTATGATTTGAAGGATTGCAAGGATATCCTTGCAATCCTTCAAATCATACGCATCCTATTTCAAAAATTTTCCAAAGCGGAAACTACTCTGTAATGCTTTTTTAAAACAAGTTTCGGATTCCGAACGTTTTTTATCACAAATTTGGATGCATCCTTAAAAGATTTAATTTTTAAAATCTTGATAACAATTTACTTACACTTTTTTTGCCTTTTCATAATCTTTTTTTGTCTTTTTAAAAATGTCACTTTGATTTTCTTTTGAGGCGTATTGAGGCGCAAATAATCGTGCTTTTTTGAAACTTATTCAAAAACAGCTAACAAAACTTTTTTTAACCGTTTTAAAAACGAAACAAATCCGATGAAACTAATCGAAATTAAAAACATGGAAGCTATTAAAGCTGAAACTGAGATTTTAAGCACTACAGCGTTAAACACCATTAAAGGTGGCGGTAGAGATACACGCGGCGGCGGCATTACGACACTTAGTACTACGATAAAGGTAAAGTAAGGAGATTCTAAGCACGTTTGTTATGCTTTTTTGGGATAATAAGGAACCTAAGTGTTAATTATTATCCCAATCTTTTTGTATATATCTTTATAACAATATAAAATTGGAAAACATTTTGATAGGAATAGAAGCTATCGTTTTGTGCACTATTTTGTATGGAACAGAGTAGTGCCTTACGCCCAAAATAATTAGGGAAAAAGACCTTCCAAAGAGCGTGAAAATTTTTCCCTACTTATTTAGGAAGTAGTTATGAAAAAAATTAAGTTTGGCAAGAATGGGCTATAAATCACTTTTTTTTTTATGTTTTTGGGCATGCTTTCAAATCTGTAATTTGACTGCACAGCCCCACCTTAAACCCAAACTTGCTCGAACTCAATGGTGGGTTGCGCCTTATGACCAAGTTTTAGATGATGCTAAGGTTATTTACCCACTGGATCCGAAAACGGGTTATGAGATTTTGACGATTCTGCTTCAACGCGCTCAAAAAGACCGATTGCCTCAATGGATTTTTGAAACCTATCGCGCTAAAGGTTTATTTTTAGAAAAACAATTGGCTTATCCCGCCGCTTTAGAACAATATTTTTTAGCCGCAGAATCCATCAAAAATATTGATTATCAACGTTTTGCAACGGTACAAATTGATATTGCGATTATCTATCGCAGTTTGTATCGGTATTCAGAAGCGCGAAATGTGTATTTTTCACTCATTGATTATTGTGTGGAACATAACGATACGTTGAATCTTTTAAACGCACAAGGTGGACTTGGAAACCTGTTTTCAACGGTCAATGATACTAAAAATGCGATTCGGTATTTCCAAAAAGCGTTACAATTGTGTCGAGACATGCATCATTCGGTGAATGAATGTATTTATTTAGACAATCTTGCAGAGGCATTCGGGATGCAAAAACAGTTTAAAGAAGCCTTTGAGCATATTGAGTTGGCTTGTCAAATTGCTGATAAAGAACGAGATATAGGTTCTAAAATCCCATTATATGAACGTTATGCTCGACTCTATGCGGAGGTGGGTGATTTGAAACAGGCTTTTGAGAAAATTAATACAGGACTTGAATTGGCGAAGCAAAATAAATTTATTGGTGATTATAATAATTTAACGATTGCAAAAGCGGAACTTTACCTCAAACAACAGAATCCAGATTCCGCAACGGTTGCTTTTAAAACGATTGATGAAAAATTAATTAGTGTAAATAGTTTAAATAAAGTTTATTATGAATTAGGAAAAATTTATCATCAAAAAAACAATTTACACTTAGCCGAAACTTATTTTGTCAAAGGGCAAGAATTGGCGGATAAATATCAATCCTTGCGTTATAATGAGTGGAATCATCGCGCTTTATATGGGGTGTATCGACTCCAAAATAAGCCTACCGCAGCTCTTTTTCACCTTGAACGCGCCAATACGTTGCATGATTCGTTGTTTAATTATGAAAAATCGGGGCAAGTAACGGAGTTGCAATTTCGGTATGACCTTGCGCAAAGCGAACAGCAATTGCAAGAAGCGCGGATGAAAGCGAATCGGCATCAAACGGGATTGGGTGCGGTGATTGCCTTGTTGATTATTGCGCTTTTGGTTTTTGGTTATTTTTGGCAACGCAACCAAAATGAATGGTTGATGCTCAAACATGAAGCGATTCGATTGCAAAAAGAACAGTTAGAATCATTTAATCAAGAAATTTTAACTAAAAATCAAGCGATTGAACTCCAAAAACAACTTTTAGAAGCCTCTAATGGCTTGTTACAAACTTCTAAAACCCAATTAGAAGCGTTCAACCAAGAGATTTTAACTAAAAATCAAGCCATTGAAGCCCAAAAACAATTGTTAGAAATGTCTAATACGATGTTGCAACAATCCAATGGGATGTTACAACAATTTAATTACGCGGTTGCGCACGATTTGCGAGAGCCTTTGCGCAATATTTCGAGTTTTGTAACGCTGATTCAACGCCGGTATTTGAAAGATTTACCGCCCACAGCCGTTTCTTATTTCGATTTCGTCACCACAGGTGCGACTCGTATGAGCAAAATGTTGGAAGGTTTATTGAAATATTCGATGATGTCCATGAATCAAATCACAGATATTGAACCATTGAATTTGTGCGACATCATTCAAGAAGTCAAAGATAGTTTGCGATTGATTTGTGAAGAGAAAAATGCGACGATTTTGCACCCAGATGTGATGCCGAATTTGTATATCAATAAAATTCATCTGACCCAATTGATTCAAAATCTGACCAGCAATGCCCTTAAATTTGCAACTCGAACACCTGTCATTGAAATGGGTTGTGAATCCATTGAAAATAAATTATTATTTTTTATTAAGGATAATGGTATAGGTATCAATGCTGAAAGTGGTAAAAAACTATTTAATTTGTTTCATCGCCTACACCGAGATTCAAGCCAGTTTGAAGGCACAGGCGTTGGATTAGCCTTGTGTAAAGGCATTGTAGAAAAATATGGCGGGAAAATATGGTTTGAATCCGTCGAAGGAGAAGGCACTACTTTTTGGATGCAATTTCCGAATGGTTTGAATTAGAAATGAAAGATAACTTGCCGCAAGTTTGAAACTTGCGGCAAGTTGTGCTTGATATTTTTTGTGAAATAAACTTGCGTCAAGTTTGAAACTTGACGCAAGTTGTTCTCACAAGTTGTTCTCAAATTACTGCACTGCTTTCAAAGCATTCACGCGCCCGTATCCAAAATATTTATCTTTTCCGCTACTGCCCAAATCATCTGCTGATTGGCGCAATTTGGTTTTTACAGCCGTCGGACTCATGGAGCCACCATTTTTGCCAATAATCAAGGCTGCAACAGCTGCAACATGGGGCGCAGCCATACTCGTACCTAATTCTTGGTCATATCCAGTAGCGGTTGCGGTACTCGTCACTAAATCATAAAAACGATTCGGACTGGTCGAATTAAAATTAAAATTCCCACCTGGAGCCGCAAAATCAATCCTTGAAATCCCATAATTGGTGTAAAAAGCAGGAACATCCAAGTTATAAGGCACGTTATTCAAAAATTTATCATACCAAGTATCGGGCCCTGTTGCTGCAATACACAACGCATGAGGCGAGTTGCTCGGCAAAACTTCATAAGACCCCGTGTGGTCAAAATCAAGTGCATCATTTCCTGCCGCGCAAATCACCGTCACTCCTTGATTGTAAGCATATTGAATCGCTTGATTATACAAACTTTTAATATAAGCTATACCTGTGGCATTTTGTCCAGAACCTTGTAATACTAAACCGCCCAAACTCATATTGATGACCTTCGCACCATGATCTACCGCATAAACAATGCCTTGTGCTACCCAAGAAATCTGAGTGAGGGGATTGGGTTCATCGGGTAGGACTTTAATCGGTAAAATTTCAACTTTTGGGGCAACACCCACTACACCAATATTATTGTCAATTGCCGCAATAATACCCGTTACATGAGTTGCATGGCTCAAACCCGTACCTGTAAAAGACGGGTCTAAAAAGTTTTCGCCCGGTAAACCCACAAAATTGCGCCCCAACGTTTGATTGATATTCGCTTCAAGGTCAGGATGGTGCATGTAAAACCCAACATCCAAGACTGCAACCCGCACTCCTTGCCCTTTGTAACCCAATGCCCATGCCGCAGGCGCGGAAATCGCTTGCAAATTCCATTGCAATGGGAATAATGGATTATTATTGGGGGTTGCAGGAGTCGTTAATGCAGGTGCATTGTTAGGAACACTTTGGACTTGGGGGCAACTCAGTTTCAAATCCAAATGGACGTTCACACCCAAACTTTCAAGGGCTGTTTGGAAATTGGGAGCCGCACTTCGGACTGCCATCATCTTCAATTGTGGGATAAAAGCGGTTTCGGTCGCCCCTAATTCGGCGATTTTCTGACGAATCAGTGTTGTATGCGTATTCACCTTGTTCCCATCCAACAGGTAAGCAACGGTTGCAGTGCTAACGATACGTTGAGTGTTTGGAGTGTTTAGCTCCGCAGGTGCATTTTCCTTATTGCAACTTGCAATGGAAAGCGAAAAAAGTCCCGCCAATAAAATCGGTTTAATTGGTTTAAAATGCTGCATTTATAAAGATTTTAGTTCAAAAATTACAAGTTCACTTTGACTTTGAGAACATAAAATGCTTTTATTTTGTTTTAAAATAAATTACAATTTTTTATTTTGAATATGTGCTGATTTTGATATAAAATTTGATAGCGTATGTTTCGGAAACCTTCAAGGTTTCCGAAACATACGCTTTTTATGAGTTCGTAAGGAATCTTCTTTTCGGAAATAGCAATGAATACTTTGATACCACTAAAAACTCAAAAGGCTTAGACCAGTCATGCTGGAATAAGCCTTTTCGGGGAGGAAGATATATCTATAAAATTATATCGGGTTCGTGGTTGGATGCAATAGGATTAACCGACCCAAATATAGCCTCCGTCGTTATTGTTACCACCTTTGCTTGGGTTGAAACGATTTGCGACCATGTTTAAATTTTTAAGAGTTACTACGGATGCTGTTAAAATTTGTTTCTGTTGCATGAGTGACCGGTTTTTTTTGATGATTGTTTTCTCTGTGATGCTTACGAGGACAAATATTTGCGTTTTGCTTGTTC
>JBDLWG010000248.1:0-4788 GCA_039804385.1 Bacteroidota bacterium | reverse complement strand
CCATGATTTCAGCAACGCCTGATTTATCATCTGAGCCCAAAAGGGTCAATCCACTTGCCGTAATAATATCGTGACCTATTTTTTCAGTCAATTGCGGATGTTCGGTTGGACGCAAAATCTGCGTCGTATCATCAGGCAAAATAATATCTTGTCCTTGATAATTGGCATGCACGATTGGTTTCACATTCGTTCCCGAACAATCGGGCGCAGTGTCCAAATGGGCGCAAAAACACAAAACAGGTACATTCGGTTTAGAAGTGGTTGCGGGAATCGTGGCATAGACATAACCAAATTCATCGGTTTCGGCATCCGTAATGCCCATTTCAAGGAGTTCCTGCACGATTAAGCGCGATAAATCTTTTTGTTTGGCACTACTTGGGCGGGTTTCAGACATTGGATCCGCTTGCGTGTCAATTTGTACGTAACGCAAAAAGCGTTCTTTAACGGTATGTTTGAAAATCATATTTATAATTTTTTACAAAAAAAATCAAAAGAAACCTCTTGGATTGCTCAATTGCAAAATCGGTTTCCGCCAATGATACTGCATGGCAATTTCTAAACTGCCTTTTTGTTGCGCCGCCATAGATGACAACACGACATCATACGAAATGCCTAACCCAAGATGTTTATTTAAATTCATAAACACCAATATATCAATGGATTCGGGAAAACGCATCCATGTTTTTTGACCTGTTCGATAACTCAAACCAACGGTTAATTGGTCGTCATAGACGAAATTGAGATTCCCATCCATCGTCCAAGTCGCATTGGGCGTGTATTTTAAAAAACCATTGCCTTTGACAACCAATTTATCCGTATAAGGCAGCGCGAAACCGCCAATAGCGAACAAATGAGGACTTTCTTGCGCAATAATCGGTGAATTAGGGGTAATGCCCAGCGTATTTCGATACAAAAAGGGGATAGCTGCCCCCAAATACCAATCGCGCCAAGTTGCGTAAAGCCCTACTCCAAAATTACCAACCCATTGTGTTTCAAAAAGTTGCCCCAAGGAACCATCTTCTGAAAGGGGTCCATTCGTAACTGCTTGTTTAAAATCCATGCCATATCGCCGCATCGACATTTGCAAACCGCCGCGAATCGACCAATCATTCGTTTTAGCTACTGCGTACGATAAGGCTAATCCAACCGTTTGTTTGCTTTCCAACCCTTTGATTTGATTGGTCAGGTTCAAACCCAACCCTAATCGTTTACTCAAAAAAGGCCTATCGAAACTCAACGCTTGCGTAGAAGGCGCACCTTGAAACCCAATCCATTGTTGTCGAGTGGCAGCAGAAAGTTGTGGCATATCACTCGCACCCGCATAAGCAGGATTATAGACCAGTCGATGATACATAAATTGCGTCAATTGCGCTTCCTGCTGTGCCAATCCCTGTGCGCAAAACAAACCGATAAAGATGGAAATGATGCTATTACGCTGCATTTTAAGCTATTTTTTGTTTAAAATCAAGCTCAAATCATCTTAAATCAACGATAAAGCGTGATAAACCCTTTTTGAAATTCTAAATTTTTACCATTTCTGAAACAATAATAATACGTGCCATCAGGCAAGGGTTTGTGGTGAAACGTACCATCCCAACTATTGCCATACGGTGTTGCTTGATACAATTCATCGCCCCACTCGTTGAAAATACGGATTTCGCTTTGATTGTTTGAAAAATGGATGCAAGGTATGACAAATGTATCATTTATCCCGTCTCCATTCGGGGTAAAAATATTTGGAATCTTGCACGTATCCATTACAGTTGCTTGAATCGCTTGGGCATGATTCCATTTTAAGAACGTTAATAGAGTGATTATCAATAATTTATTCATATGTTGTATTTATAATTTTTCTTAGTACATAAAAAAAAGAAAAGAGGTGATGGATGTACGGATTCAACGGATTTTCACGGAATTTTCACGGATTTTACAACTCCCAATCCGTGAAAATCCTGTGAAAATCCGTTGAATCCGTACATTCATCACCCTCATTTTCAATATTTATTGTTTTACAACTTTCACCGTTTTTGAAATACCTTCTCCTTGTACGCGCACCCAATACATACCTGCTGCATAGGGCAGATTTACAGTTGCCTGTTGCGTCAAGCCGTTTGCGGTGAGTACGCCCGTTTGCAAAATTTGCCCAAGTGCATTGATGATTTGGAAATTCAATGGATTCAAAGAAGTATCGCTAAATGCTTTTATATCAATGAATTGAACAAAAGGATTTGGCGTAATTTGAATGGATAATTTATCGCCTACATCAGGGATTCCCGCGATGCCCATCATTTTGAAAGAGGCAACTCGGGTCGTCCAAGTATTCGTTGTTTTCATATATTGACCAGTAAACCAAAACGTCATACTATCCGCAGGATCCACACAAGCATGCGCATAATCGCCCCATCTATCCACTCCCGGACAACCTACGCCTGTCGCAAATTCGACTTCTGGAATTGGCATCGTGCCTAAAAAATCACCCGCTTTGCGCCCTGTAATGCGCAAACTCGGTTTCACATTGGGTCCCGAAACGCTGTATGCCAACACGATATCGCCGATTGCATTTTGAGCAATATTGCCCATAAAACGATGATTTTCAGCATCTTGTGAAACCGTTCCTTGTTGAAAAATCGTCCAATTGCCCCCTGAAACGCGCCTCAATTCGTACCAGCGTTCTCCAGAGCGATTATTGCCATCAACATCCACTAAATGATTCAAAACAATGCTTTCATGCGTCCCAAAATGGCGATAACTGATTTTATTCATCAACGTTTGCTCGACAGGCAGTAATTGATTCGTACAACCATTCGGTGCGGGGATGCGTCCTGCAATATCGCTATCAAAAGCGGCTGTGGGCAAATTGGTTTGGATGGCAACCGTATTATTGGGATTTGCCCAATCCGTCCGAATACCCCAAACTTCTAATCTATCGGCTCCTGTACCCGAACCAAGTTGACCCCAAGCATCATCATACATGCGCAAAATCGGCATCGGACTTCCCGCAGGCGGCGGTCTCGAACCATTCCAACTCACAGGTGTAGCCACTTCCCAAAGTCCGTTATTGCCATTTGGGTCAAACTTTGGAATGCCAATGCGTTGAACGCGAGCAATCGGAGCTCGATTCAACATATCTTGTCGATTGATAATATAAACAGGTATTTTATCAAATTCTTCATTGGTTGTGATGTAATAACCATCATTCCAAATGCCAATTTTAGGATAATCGGGAAAATCAGGCGTTTTAAACTCATAAGCGTACCAAGTCCCTAATGGATTCGACGTACTCGAAACGGCTAACATAAACGAAGAATCCGAAAATTCTTCCAAAAGCCAACGTTGTGCGGCTTGGTCGTAAAAAATCAAAGGGTCTCCACCAGGCGTTGTATTGGGAAAAGTTGCCCAAAAGGGATTCATCGAACTCGCATTGCGTATCGTACCGCCCGCTTTATCCAACACTTTGTAGTAAGAATTACTCGAACCATTGACCACTTGGATATAATTATTTTCACTTGCCTCTCCACTTGGGTCGGGCGGATCGACACGAGCTAACACTTCACTTACGCCTTCTACATTCACCACAGGCGTGAGCGTTGCCAAAGGTGCTAACGTTTGCCGAAAAGGTTTGGCTAACGGATCGGCTCCTTGGGGCAAACCCTTTTGCAAACCCGATAAAGCAGTTTTAGCCTTCATCTTCTTCTTTTCGCGCTCCCGCGCTCCGACAAAACGCTCGCGGGCAAATGGATTGGCAGGAGCCGTCTCTGGCAAATCGCGCCAAGGACGGCTCTCGCCTAAAAATTTTGCTTCTAAAATTTGAGGCGTAAAATGGTGGATTTGTTGCGCAAAAGCAGGCTGCATACAGGCTAAAAAGCCCGCACAAACAACAAAATGTTTTACGTAATGGTTTTGTTTTTTCCAATCCTTCATTGCAATAGGTGCTATGTTAAAAATCCATGCGTCGTTGACGCATATTGATTCTAATACCGCCGCCAAAATACAAAGTTCGTTGATTTCGAGCAGCATCTGCCGATTTTTTTTGTCGCATTAAAGCATTAAAATCTAAAAAAATATTATGATATAATTGATAACTTGCATCTAAGGAGAGCGTTGTAATGTTTGCCAAGTTGCCTTGTAGCAGAGGAGCCGTCTCTGAGACACGAGATAGATAGAGCAATCGAATGTCATTGCCATACGATTTGCCATCACTGAGCTCTTCGCCGACTTGGGAACGCAAAATACGTCCTTCCAAAACGACTTTTGGAATCGGTTGATACCTTAATTTTAAAATTAATTCTTTGAAATTCGCACCCAAAGGATGCGCTAACGGTTGACCGCGATGTGTATAATTGGAAACGCTGTCATAATGCGTGTATGTAAACGGGCGAACCAAATTATATTCTGCTTGCCCGTCTAAATGGTCGATACCCAAGATGTCGATATATTTTAAACCCATTTGAATCCCATATTTATTTGCCCAACTACTATTTTGGGATACAAGACTTTTAAAATGCAACTCATCTAACACAAATTGTCCATATAAAGAAAATCGTTTCAAAAGATTCCATTTGCCATCGATTCCAACCATCGCATTATCAGGACTGCCAATATGATGCTCCGCACTGCGGTAAAAAATGACTGGATTTAAATATTGAAATTCAAAATGATTGGGTCTTGAAAACACAACCGATTCAAATAACCCAATTTGTACATTTTTTAAAACCCTATAACTTAAATGATGTGCTGCAAAATATTTTTTACCATACAAACCACTTGGCGCGTTGAAAACATTGTTAT
>JBDLWG010000247.1:0-3485 GCA_039804385.1 Bacteroidota bacterium | reverse complement strand
TCCACCTTTACAACAGGCTTCCAAAAAACTCAAGAATTGAAGCAAAATAAGGATAAACATTATTTTTTTTAACATATTTAAAATTTAAGTGTAATCAATCCCTGTACAACGAAAGTATCTTTTAATCTGCTGTGTTGGTAGTCGGGAAATAAATTTTCCGACTACCAAATTGGTTATACACCCAAAGTTAATTGATTGGATATTTTAAATAATTGTTGATACGATTCCCATGATGAATACGGAATACTTTTATCGCTTGCCGCAATGGATTCAAAATCAACGTGTTGTACTATTATTCGCAAATCAATTCGACTTAAAATATCTTTGGTAATGGCACGTTTACTATCCCAAAAAATAATCGATTCTAAAAAGGCTTGGACTCTTTTTGAATTTAAAAGGGCTTGCGTAATCAACGCATGTTCCAAATTATCAAAACCAATGAAGTAACAAGTATCATCCAATAAAATCGGGCGTTCTTTTTGAGGCAACACCAGCGAAAAATGAGTCGTTTTGTAGAAACCCGAAATCGCCACTTTGTACGGCGCGAAGGAATAATCGCCGATTCCAAAAATAGAAAAAGGCGGTTTGCCTTTGTAAATAATCGATTTTCGATTGTCAAAATCGGGCTTATGACGCATCAAATACTGCCATGTTTTCGGAAAGCGGGTTGCGATGGAAAGGGTTTCTTGACCAATCTTTTTTTGCGTAATAATTGTATATTTGCGGGTATTACAAATGACACTTTGTTTTAAATCTGAACTTTTTAAAATTCCATAAATTAAATCCTTTTCTAATTCAAAGGATTCCCCTTTGCCATTGCTGAAAAAATCATTTGGGCGTTCCAATTCCATGACTTTGGAACAATCGTGCTTGACTCCTTGCCGCCATTCAAATGGGCAAATCCCATCTGCAACCGCACTTACAGCATAGGTTTCAAGGTTGGAAACAAATTTATCGGCACTCCAACCGAATGAAATCGTCTTTTTTTGCGTATAAAAATCAATTTCTTGACATAAATAGTCTTTTTTTGCACCCAATTGTGCATAAAACAAAGCGGCATCTACGGCAACTTGAAATTCTTTTTGGGCATCAATTTTTTGTTTTTCGAGGTGCGAGAGTTGATATTGATTGCGTTTTTGGTCGTGAACGATATTTTTAATCACTGAATTTTTGACCAAAAAGGCTATATTCCCTTTTTGATGCTGAAAGGTTTTAATCAGCATCAATAAAATAAATTCCCCAATATCAAAATTGCCCTTCCCTGTGAGCGCGTCCAATCCAGTATGTTGTTTAAAATTCGATTTTGCAGGTAAATTCTTGGATTCTAAGGTAGAGAGCATCGTATTCGTAACCCAAGGCGGATTCCCTAAAACCAATACATCTTCGGTTAAACGCAAATTGTCGAAATTAAAATCAAAAATATTCTTATGATGCAGTATAATAGTTGGTTTTGAATCTGTTTGTTGATTTAAAAAATGCTCTACAATTGAAAATTTGGTTTGCCAAAGATAGGGTTTAAAAATTTCAATTCCAATGATTTGGGCTACTTTGGGAAACGTTTGAAGTGCAGCGATGATGAACGCACCTTTGCCACAAGTGGGTTCTATGATCATTTTAGGTTCAATTTGTTTTGCTTTCAATAAAATACATATGTTTTTTGCAAGCTGCATATTCGTTTGAAAATCACCATATTCGGAGCGATCGCTTTCGGATACGCATTCAAACGGATTTGCTACAATCGTTTTGAATGCGTCGAAATCGGCTTGATGTTCAAAAAAATCAACAATACCCGTCCTTTTTTGCAATTCATGGTTGCAACAAAGTAATGTCGATTGACAACAACGTAGTATTTCTTCCATAGCGTGCTTACTAATAGAAGCATTGAATATTTCCATTTTTAATTTTTTGTTTTATCAATAATCCGAATGATACCTTCCACTTTTTGGGTTATGCACTCATTTGTTTTTTTTATGTTTCCACCGATTGTGCGTCCAAAGCCAATTATTCGGGTTTTCGATTAATTTCCGTTCCAAACGCGCCATGAATTTTTGGGTAATCTCGCCTTCCGCACATTCCAATGGATTGCGCACCAAATATTCAATATCCACTGTATAATGTCCGCGTTTGACCCGATTCATATCTAAAAAAAAGACCGGATAACCCGTTTGCCGCGCATATTTATCGCCGCCGTGCAGACAAACCGTGTCTTGATTTAAAAATTTTATCCAATGCGAATTGGGCGAACTCGGGTTTTGGTCTGCCACTAATGCGTAGGCACAGGCTTGATTTTTGTATTGTTCAAAAACCGATTTCGTATCTACAATGCTCACTAATTGCATGCGTTCCGAACCTCGTTTGGTTTTGACGTAATTATCAATATATTTATTCTTGATAGGCTTGTAAAAACCAAGTATCATTCGGTTGTAAGAACTGCTCATGCAAATCACGCCCCATTCCCAATTGCTGTAATGACTTGCCATCAAAATCGAACTGCCGCCTGCTGTCGTATCTTGATTCAACAATTCGGGGTGCAAAAACACGTAACGCGCTTTCATCGTTTCAAGATTCATCGTGAAACCTTTGAAACTTTCAAACAAAATGTCTGAAAAATTGCGATATTGTTCATAAACAATATGTTTTAATTCGGCATCGGTTTTGGTCGGAAAAGAGCGTTTTAAATTGTTCCAAACCAACGTTTTACGGTATCGAAAGACGTGATATAACAAAAAAGTAATGAAATCCGATAATACGTAAATCATTGAAAAGGGCATCCATCCAAATAGAAAAACAACGCCCCGAAAAAAAAGGTAACTGATATATTGCATTTTAATTGGTTTTAATTCTTGATTCAAAAAAAAATTTAATATTAGAATACAATTGGAACACGGATGACACGGATTGGGCAGATTTTCACGGATTTTTTTTTAATCAATGCTCAAAATTCGTGAAAAGTCCAAAAAAATCTGTGAAAATCCGCCCCGTCCGCGTCATCCGTGTTCCAATTGTACCCACTTTATAAAAAATGAAGTAAAGATTGGGTCAAAAGTGCTGGTTGATTCGCATGCACCCAATGTCCCGCATTTGGAATCGTTTCCAAACGCATTGTTGGAAATAATTTTGCCATTTCGGGCGTATCTTCATCCTTGATGTAGCGCGATAAGCCGCCCCTGATAAATAAAGTTGGGTTTTCAAACGGCTCATCCGCCCCAATTGGTTTTAAAATATTCGCATAATCGCGTTCCAAAACGGGCAAATTCATTTTCCATTCAAAACCGCCCCCTTCTGAACTCGGTCGGCGCGACAAATTTTTTAATAAAAACTGAACAGTTGGCACATCATTGTCCAATTGTTGCATTAAAAAATCGCCTGCTTCGGTTCGATTTTTCAAAAGATTTAAATCCAAACCATTCATGGCGCGAAAAATAGCCTCATGTCCACTCCGATAAGCACGCGGCGCGATGTCAATCACCACCAATTTTTGGATG
>JBDLWG010000246.1:0-7597 GCA_039804385.1 Bacteroidota bacterium | reverse complement strand
TAGGATGTTGCGCAAGAGTGGTAATGACTAAATTATTCAATTGGTCTGCATTCGCAGGACGCGACCAAACGGGCGATGCAGCCGTAATATCATTCGTAAACCAAAGTCCGCCGCCCACACTGCCTGCCCAAACTTTTTTTTGAGTCGCATCATTTTTGTCAAAAAGCAACGTGCGCGTTCTGCCACCGATATTATTGGGTCCGCGCTCTGTCCAAGTGAGTTGCGTCGAAACGGGGGTTCTCAACTGCTGTTGACGCTGCTCTTGGCGCAAAATGGTTTTTAAAGCAGGTTGCAATCGCTCTTGTGGAACGCGTCCGATGGCAGGATCTACTAATTTTTCAAATTCTTGTTGAAAATAGGCTTCTAAAAGCTGTTTTTTGTCTGCTTCTTCCGTTTTCTCATCGAAATCAGATACCATTTCGTTGTTTTTCCATACCAAAGTGGTACAAAGGGTTCCTGCCAATCCGATACAGATGGCAAACTTGGAGATTGGAGTACTGTTTTTAATTAAGTTCAGCACAGGTAGCATGTTTTTGTTGATATAACAGTGAATACTTGGCTTGGAAGGAAAGATTTCGCCGCTGTTATAATCGTTTTTTTTAAATGGTTTTTGTGATACTTGTCCGAATTGAGTTTATCAATCCGAGCGCAATATTACAATCTTGTAGCGTATTGCGCAATTATTTTTGAACAAAATTTAAATTTTATTTAAAAATAAATAACCTTTTGTTGACAAATTTAGAAATAGTGGTGAATTATTATGTTTAAAGAATATTTTTTTATAATATTTGATTTGCAAACATAAATCATTCCAACTATGCTTTGTGTCAGGTGGTTTTGGAATACAATGCTTAGTACATGCCAAAAAAGAATGGATGTAGTACGGATTTCACGGATTTTCACAGATTGGTACGGATTTTTTTTGAAAAAATCCGTACCAATCCGTGAAAATCTGTGAAATCCGTACATCCATCACCCACCTTTCCTTTTTTGTCATGTACTAAGGATACAATGGGAACGCGAAATAGGTCTTTTTTTATAAAAAATAAAAAATCCGCTAAATCCAATAAATCTACCAAATCCAAGTTTAAACAACCGTACCCGATTTTATTTTTTCATTTAAATTATTTCAATTGAAAAAGGTATCGTTCTTATTGATATTTTTTCCTATATCATTGTTGGCACAAACGCCTTACAATTGGTTGATAAATCCAAGTTTTGAGGATGAAAACGTCTGTCCTGAATACCATGCCCGTTGCGCTCCCGAAGGTTGGTGGGAAGCGAATTTGAAAGAAAGTGATTATTTTACACAACAAAAAGTATCAAAAAAAGGCAATCGCAGTGCGGCTTTTACCGTCATGCACTACCAATATGCCCATACGAAAACGTATTTATACACCCGTCTTTTGTGTCCATTGGAAAAAGATAAAACCTATCGTTTCACGTTTTGGCTCAAAGTGCCAACTTTTGAAATGCGCAATATTGGTTTATTTTTGAGTGAAAAAGACGTTTTAGGACATTTTAATCCAGATTTCACACTCAAACCAACGATTTTATGCACGCAAAAGGACGCGTTAACCAAATTTAAAGCGAATGAATGGATTGAATTTTCAAAAACATTCATCGCAAAAGGCAATGAAAAATATTTGGTCATTGGCAATTTTGAACCCGATAACCCGAAAAAACATGGGCGACATTCACCTAAAGTCGATAGATTGTTATACTATTTGGACGATATTGTATTAGAATGCGTTGATACCAATAAAAATATTTTGTGTGAAAATGCGAAACCTTTTTCAGATAGTTTATATCATTTAGATTTTAGGCATGTTTTACCAAAATCACAAATTCCACCTGATGAAACGCCCAGAATCACGCTTGGCGCACCCGCCAAAAGTGTCAAACCTACATTTACAAAACCCAAAATAGATACATTGGTCATTCCAAATATCGTTTTTGCACACAATAGCGATGTGATTGCCCCTTCGTTTAGCCCAATTTTAGATAGTTTGATTCAAAAAATGGATTTTGAAAAAGTGCGCAAAATGGAAATTATCGGTCATACGGATAATACAGGCGGTGCTGTTTATAATGAAAAATTATCGCTTCGGCGCGCCCATTCTATTGCTAACTATTTGATTTCCAAACAAATGCGCCCTGATAAAATCACTTGCATCGGTAGAGGTGAAACCATGCCTATCGCCGACAACCGTACCGAAATAGGCAAACAACTCAATCGACGCGTCGAAATAATTTTATTTTTTTAAATTTTAAATTTTAAATATACTTAAAATTCATATCTTTATTCCCAAATTCAAGCTATATAAAGATATGTTTCAGAGAAAAACCATACAAGATTTCGCTTGGGAGGTTTTATTGGAGAAATTGAGGCTTCAACGCGGGGCAGAATGTGCCGTCGTGCTTGGTGAAGGTGCTTTTTTCACGCCATCAGGCAAATTACTCCAAACCGAATACCAGCGATTTTTAAAAAAACAATTTGCACACGTCTGTCCCGAAGACGGTTCAACCGATTTTTTGATACTGCCCACTGATGAACGCACTACTTTTTGTACTTATTTACGCCGTTTTTATGCAGGACAGGCGATGGATCCGATGTTGCAAGAATTGGTCAAAATCCCCTTTCCTGTGATTATCAATGTTACACCTCATTTGCAATTGCAAAAAGCATTTGCCAGTATTGGCATCGAACCGCGTAATGAGACGTATAATATGTCAGGCAACCTCACAGAGAAGTTGCCGTTACCCACTGCCTCTCAACCATTAATATATAATTTATTTGGCTCTATTGAAGATGACAATTCTTTGGTATTGACATTCAACGATTTATTCGCGTATTTTGAATCTTCTGTCGCCGATAAGCTCCCACACGACTTTTTAGAAATTCTCCGAAATGTTAAATATTTTGTATTTATTGGGGTACCCTTAGACAAGTGGTATTTCCATTTCCTATTGCGCATTTTGGGCATTCATCGGTATAAATCTGCCAATCGACATGCGTTAGCGGAAGGCATGCCGTCTGAAACGATTGATTTTTGCAACCAAATGTTTGCCATTAAATTTGTCGAACAAGGGAAAGATGTGCAATATTTTGTGGAAACGATGTACAATCATTGTGATGCAGTCGGCATTTTGCGGCAGGATGCGGATGGTGCGCAATCGGCTTTGGATAAAATCGTCGCGTTTATTGAATCAGATGAGTTGGAAGAGGCTTTTGAATTATTGGAAACCTTTTTAGAAGCCGTTGAAGACGATGCGTATATCAATGATTTTAATATCATTTCGGGAAATTACCGCCGCTTGCTGCGAAAAATCAACAATAAGTTGGTTACAGAGGAGCAAGGCGAAGTCGAAATGAATAAGACGAAACGAGCTTTGAAGGCATTTATCAAAGAATGTAAAAATATTAACGCATAAGTTGGATCATGGAAAACCAAACAAAACGGGTTCGTTACCCTGGCGCAGGCCCGTTTGAAACAAGTCAAAAAGATATATTTTTCGGGCGGCAAAATGCTATTGAAGCCTTGATGCGCAAAATCAGGCTCGAACCAGTGGTGGTTTTGTATGGAAAATCGGGCGATGGCAAGAGTTCCTTGATTAACGCGGGCATCATTCCGCGTATTGAGTTGCCAACGGATGACGAAGCTGGATTGGATCCTATCAAAATTCGATTTGGCGCGTATCGGAAAGAATCCAATGACAAAGCACCGATTGCGATTGCTGTAGCACAAATTTTGCATCCGCAAAAGACTTTTTTACATGCAATTTTGCCTAATGATATTTCGCTTTGGCGTGTTTTAAAAAAACGGCAAATCATTGAAAATCAAGCAGATAAGCAAGGTTGTTTATTGATTTTTGACCAATTTGAAGAATTATTTACGTATCCGACCGAACAAATTGATGCATTTGGAAAACAACTTTCGGAACTCTTACGGGTGCTGATTCCAACGCGCTATATTAAAGAAATTCAAAATATTGAATTGCCTGATGCAGACCGCAAAATCTTACATACACCTTTGAATGTGCGTTGTTTGTTTTCGATTCGGACGGATCGGTTGAGTTTGCTCAATCTTTTGCAAAAGCATTTGCCTAATATTCAAAAAATTAATTATGAATTGCCGCCTTTGAGCCACGAAGAAGCGGAGGATGCGATTTTATTCCCTGCGTTGAAAAAAGGTGATTTTGATACCCATTCTTTTGAATATGAGGATGCTGCTTTGCAGCAATTGATGAAGTATTTGACAAAAGATGGCAAACAGGATATTGCGTCTTTTCAACTCCAAATTGTATGTGAGGACATTGAAAATCGGGTTTTACAACAAAAATGGACGCATATTAAGGTGTCTGATGTGCCTAATCCTGATAAATTGTATGAAAATTATTATCGAGACCGCATTTTGAGTTTGCCCGAAACGGAGCAAGATGCTGTGCGACACTTGATTGAAGACGGTTTGGTGTATGAGGAAGAAGAACGGCGATTGAGTTTGTATGAAGGACAGATTAAAAAAATGTACGGAATTGCAGACCCCATGTTAGCGCATTTGGTCAATGAGCGATTGTTGCGTTCGGAGCCGAGTTTGCAAGGTGGATACACGTATGAGTTAAGTCACGATACGTTAGTGAAGCCTGTGGCGAATTGGAAAAAAATCCGTTTGAAAGAAAATAGGCGTAAAAAAGAACAGATTCGGCGTTTATGGTTGGCATTTTGGGTCGTTTTGGCGATTATCGGCTTTGTTTTGACCTGTCTTTCTGCTTATTTATACCGAAATTTAAAAAAAGAAAAAGAAAAAACCGAAGCGAGTATCACAGCCTTATCCGCAACGTTGAAAAAATTGGAGGCTGAAAAAAAGGCTCATAATGAGACGCAAGCCAATGAATTGGTGCGAGAAGGGCATCTTTTTTTTGTAAATAAAATCTATCATATGGCTTTGACCCGTTTTGAAGCGGCGTATCAATTGACTCCTGCGGATACGGTGATTCAACAAAAAATGGCAGCATGTCGTCGTTTTTTGGAATCAAAATAAGGTTTTAAACACATAGTTCACATAGGGATCCATAGTTCACATAGAAGCAATCTTTCATAGATTTATTTGTTTGAGGATATGAAAAATTCAAAAAGAATAGATTGAATTAAATCCATTTATAAATGTTTGCCCTATGTGTTCTATGTACTCTATGTGAACTATATGTTTTAAAAATACGAAAAGTATAGCTATAACCAATTTTTATTTCATTTATTTCAAGTATGAAAAAATTATTTTTTTTTTAACTTTTTTGAGCCAAAATTTTCTTTGGGCGCAAAAAGATTGTCAAGATTGCGATTGCATCTTGCGTTATGGGAATACGGCGTTTAAATCAAGTCGTTTTACCACTGCAATTGATTTGTTTACGGCGGTCAAAGTTTGTGACCACCGCCGCGCTGTGGAGATGGATAGAAAGATTCGAGATGCTTCGGTTGCTTCTGAAAAAATGCGGCGAAAAGCGATTGCTGCCTCTTTGGTGGCAGGCAAACTGAAACAAGACGCTGAAAAATCGCGCGATGAAGCGGAAGTTGCCAAAAAAACAACAGAATTTGCCTTAAAAGAGGCTGAAAACCAAACAGAAATCGCTCGAAAAGCCCGCGATACAGCGCATTTGCAAACCGAATTGGCGCGCCGCGCTGCCAAAGAAGCCGAAATAGCCCGCGATGAAGCCCAAAAATTGCGGAAAGTCGCTGAAAAACAACGGCGGGCGGCTGAAAATTATGCTCGTTTTTTATTTTACGAAAAAGATAATCCCACCTTAGCACAAAGTATTGCTTGGTATAATGTGTTGTCGTATCGCAATGATGATTCGTTGCAAGGCGGCGCGTATCGGCGGTTGTTGGATGATTCGACGGGTTCTTTTTTCTGTACTTTGTTTGAACATACCTTTTTTTACAGCCGGATTTCGGTGTCGCCTGACGGGAGTATGGTGGTGGCTTCCGATGCGTATGATTTGCAAACTTGGGATTTGGCATCAGGCAAAAAGCGGTATAAAATCACTGGAAAATGCCCGATTCAAGCCTTTAAAATTTCCTTTGATAACAAATATGTTTTAATCCATTGTCCGGGAACGCTGCAAATCAGGCAGTTATCCAATAAAAGAATCATTGATACGATAGATTGTGGTTTGGATGTGACTTCTGCCGTTTTTTCGCCAGATAGCAAAAGTTTGTTGATTGGTTATCAAGATGGGCGCGTTGAATTGCGCGATTTGGAAAGCCGAAAAGTAACTAAATCGTGGATTTGGCAACGCAATAATGTCAAATCCGTCGTTTTTTCACCCAATGGTCAATATGTGGTGACAGGTGGCGATGAACGCACTGCGCTTTGGGATTTGAAAACAGGACAATTGCTGCGGACGCGGGTGCATAAAAACGGATTATCTTATTTTTACGATTATCCGACTCCTCTTTTTTCACCTTTAGGCAATTTACTCATGACCGTGAGCGAAAATCGAAAAGTAAAAATTGGAACGGTAACAACTGGAAAATCGTTGATGACGATTTCAAATCATCAAAAACCCATTATTGCAGGTGCGTTTTCGGCAGATGAAAAGTTATTATTGACCGCCGATGATGAAACTGTGAAATTATGGGATTTGGTACAGCAAAAAATCGTATATAGTTTTTCGTTGCCGCCGACACATCATGTAAAACGGCTTGCTTTTATTCAAAATAAACCTTATTTTTTCTCGAAAAGTACCGCAGGAGAATTGAGGCTTTGGCAAGCGGATGAAACGCAATCCAAGAAAAAACATAAAAAGTGTATCTATCAGTACAGTATGTCGGAATTGAGGTCGGCAGGCGTATTACTCGAACCCGAAGATGAAGCGCGGGCGAATCAAGAAGATGCGGAGAAAAAACAAAAAGAATAAAAGTGCTATTTTTTTTGTCATTCCGTATTGTCATTCCGTATTGTCATTCCGTAGGAAACTCAAGATTCCTACGGAATGACAATACGGAATGACAATACAGAATGACAATACAGAATGACAAAGAACAGTTCCAATCGTTAGAAAGGTAAACCTAACCCAAAATTCCAATTCAAGTGTTCCCTTTTTAGACTTGTATTCCAACGCCGTTCCTTATCAATCTCATCAAACGCATAAGGGTAACGTAATTTATAACCCAAATCAATCCGCAACAACACGTAACTAAAATCAAAACGCAGCGCAAAACCAGACCCAACTGCAATATCTTTATAAAATTGACGCGTAAAATGAGGCTTGATACTCAAATTATCGGATGGTTTTTTAATGGTCCAAACATTGCCCATATCTAAAAAAACAGCACTTTCAATCCGCCAAAATAACGGAAATCGCCATTCTACATTCGCTTCCAACTTAATATCGCCCGTTTGATATTGCGTAGTCGCGCTTTTAGCTTCGGGTGTATTCCCGGGACCAATGCCCCGAATCCGCCATGCGCGAATACTGTTCGGTCCGCCAATGTGAAATTGTTTCAAAAAAGGGATTCCATCCACTTTCGTATCCTCAAAAGGAACTGCCATACCGCCCAAAAGCCGAATCGCTAATTCTTTTTTGCCACCAAAATTGC
>JBDLWG010000245.1:0-3627 GCA_039804385.1 Bacteroidota bacterium | reverse complement strand
TTTATACTTAAATAACCCATCGCCCTTTAAAAACGTTCCATTTCAATTTGTTTTTTTTTAACAAAATGAATTTGTTGGAAACGTTGCTAAAATAAATCCTAAAATCTTATAAATCCAGCCCGCGTTTGTCATTCCGAAGTTAACGGGAGAAGATTCTCGAACTTCAAAAGAGATAACGTTTGGAGGGTTTCAAACCCTCCAAACGTTGTTGTCGATTCTTTAAAATTAACTATTTACAGCAATTTTTATACATTACATCCCAAAAAATACAAGACCTTTGTATTGAATTGATTCAACAACGACCCAATATCCTTTTAATTCAAAAAATCGCAACGTTATGTCGAAATATAATTTAAAAGTAAACGGCAAAACCTTGAAAGTAGATGTTGACCCGTCAACACCAATGCTTTGGGTTTTGCGAGACCACCTCAACTTGCCCGGTACGAAATACGGTTGTGGCATGGCTCAATGCGGTGCTTGCACTATTCATGTCAATGGAAATGCCACTCGTTCCTGCATGTTGCCGATTGCCTCTGTCGGAAAACAAGCCCTTACCACCATTGAAGGTTTGTCTGAAAAAGGGGATCATCCTCTGCAAAAAGCATGGATAGAGCATGATGTGGCGCAATGCGGCTATTGCCAATCTGGGCAAATCATGAGTGCGGCGGCTTTGCTCAAAAGCAATCCGAATCCAACTGATGAGGATATTGAAAATTTTATGAGTGGTAATATCTGTCGTTGTGGCACTTACACGCGCATCAAAACGGCCATTAAAGCGGCAGCTAAAAAATAAGCAGCCATTTCCGCTTTGGAAAATTTTTGAAATAGGATGCTTATGATTTTAAGGATTAGAAGGATTTTTGGCGTTCTCTTTTGTGTTCTTCAACCGAAAATATCCTTCTAATCTTTAAAATCATAAACATCCTATTTCAAAAAATTTCCCAAACAAAAAGGGCTAAAAAAATAAATTTTTTTTATAACACTTTGTAAAACAATACTTTACAAAAAAATATTAAAATGGAAAATAATAAAACAACCTATAATCGGCGTTCTTTTTTAAAAGTTTCTGCTTTAACGGGTGGTGGTTTGATGCTAAGTTTTCCTTGGTTATCGGCTTTGAATGCAGCCCCTAATCTGCCTGAAACTTGGAGTCAACTCAATGGTTATATTCAAATTACGCCTGACCATATCGTTAAAATCTTATGTCCGAACCCCGAATTTGGACAAAATGTGATGACTTCTCTCCCCATGATCGTGGCAGAGGAGTTAGACGTAGATTGGAAAAATGTGGTGGTCGAAATGGCTCCACACGATAATGTGAAATTGGGACCCCAATTTACAGGAGGCAGTAATTCGGTGAAAATGTATTGGAATCCTTTGAGAAATGCAGGCGCGGCTGCAAGGCAAATGCTCCTTGAAGCGGCGGCTCAAACTTGGGGCGTTCCAGCCAGTGAAATCACGACGAAAGCAGGGATTTTAACGCATTCTAATGGAAAATCGGCAAAATATGGCGAAATGGCAAGCAAAGCCGCTACGATTACCGTCCCCAAAACGGTGCAATTGAAAGCGCCCAAAGATTTTACCATTATTAGCAATTCAAAAAAAAATACAGAAGGGGCAAAAATCGTGACGGGCAAACCCCTTTTTGGGATGGATTATCGGGCAGAAGGCATGTTAATCGCTATGATTCAGCATCCACCCGCGTTTGGGATGAAATTAAAATCATTCGACGCAGCTGAAGCCCTCAAAATGGCAGGGATTAAAGACGTATTTAGTTTAAAATTATATGAAGAGGGTTTCGTACAAGGCGGTTTTGATACGCGTACGTTTAATGATTTGTTGGTAATCGTTGGCAAAACCACTTGGGAAGTGATGAATGCCCGCAAACAACTAAAAGTTCAATGGGAACCCATCAAGGAAACCAAAGAAACGGTTGTAGGTCGGCGCGGAGACAAAAAAGAAGTGACCGTACCTGCGGGACTTGAAAGCAGCAGTGCACAGCTTGAAAAAATGGCGGAATATGCCCAAAAGCCTGCTCAACAATTGCGAAAAGATGGCGACCCCGAAACGGCGTTTAAAAATGCGGCTCAGGTGATAGAACGTACCTATCATGCTCCGTTTTTGGCGCATAATTGTATGGAGCCAATGAATTTTTTCGCTCATGTGACTGATGAAAAAGCATTGTTAGTAGGTCCGTTACAAGCCGCAGGTTGGGTAGAACCTACTCTGGTGAAAATTTTAAACCTACCACCCGAAAAAATTGAAATTCAGATGACGCGGATGGGCGGCGGTTTTGGTCGCAGGGCTTATGGGCAATATATTACAGAAGCCGCGCTTATTTCTAAAAAAGTGAAATCGCCCATCAAACTCATCTATACGCGAGAAGATGATATGAATTACGGGATTTATCGCCCCATGTACACCGCTACCTATCGGGCGGCATTAGATGCGCATAAAAATTTGATTGGTTTTCACGTCAAAGGCGGCGGTATTCCGGAACATCCGATTCACGCCAATCGTTTTCCTGCGGGCGCGGTCGATAATTACTTAGCGGAAGGTTGGGAAATTCCTTCTAATATTACGATTGGGGCATTCCGTGCGCCGCGTTCCAATTTTAATGCGGCTGCGGAACAATCCTTTTTGGATGAAGTGGCGGAAGCGATGGGCAAAGACCCGATTGATTTGCGTTTAGAATTATTGCAACGCGCTAAAACGAACCCTGTTGGCAAAAATAATGAATATGATGCAGACCGATATGCAGGCGTTTTGAAATTAGTTAGAACGCAATCGGATTGGGATAATGCAGCGAATCGCAAGAAAAACAGGGGTGTTGCAGCTTATTTCTGCCATAATTCTTATGCGGCACACATCGTGGAAATGACCCTGAGAGACGGACAACCTTATGTCGAACAAGTGTTTTCGGCGATGGATTGTGGGATTGTCATCAACCCCGATGCGGCTAAAAACATGGTCGAAGGCGCGGTTGTAGATGGGATTGGAAATGCTTTATATGGTGCTTTAACTCATAAAGACGGCGTTGCCGAACAAAGCAATTTCCATAATTATCGCATGATTCGCCACAATGAAGCTCCTAAAAAAATAGAGGTTCATTTTGTTAAAAACGAGATAGACCCAACAGGTTTAGGGGAGCCGCCTTTTCCACCTGTTTTTGGAGCAGTGGCAAATGCGTTATATAAGGCAACAGGCAAGCGGCATTATAAACAGCCGTTTATGGGTGAAACACCGAAATCACAGGGATAAAGCGTGTCGGTTTCGGAAAATTTTTGAAATAGGATGCTTCTGATTTCAAGGATAAAAAGGAATTTTTCAGTTAAAAAATGCCAATTTTAACTGAAAATATCCTTTTTATCCTTCCAATCAGAAGCATCCTATTTCAAAAATTTCCAAAACTTAGGGTGCAACCTTGACGGATTGCAACATCGCAAACATTTTTTGTTGAATCAATAAAATCGCTTTCATCGGACGAATCATCACTTTGAAATCAATAATTTTGCCTGTTTCATCCCAAGTCATCATGTCAACGCCGTTGACCAAAATACCATCTATTTCGACTTGAAATTCCAAAATCGCGTCTTTTTCGCTCTCCAATTTGCGTACATAGTGAAA
>JBDLWG010000244.1:0-9390 GCA_039804385.1 Bacteroidota bacterium | reverse complement strand
TTTAGGGCGTAAATATTGAAGGGATTATTCATCGTCACCCCATTTGGATGGCTGTTATTGACCACTAAACTATAAATATTCATATCTAAACTTGGGTTATAACGCATAATGCCCAAATTCGTTAGACTTTGCGCCGTTGGATTCGGTACGATAGACACTCCAGAAGGAGCAAAGGTAAAATCACTCAAAGAAAGGGCACCTGTATTATTGAGTATTCCACCCTCATTGACCACTAAATCACCTTTCAAATACGTAGCATTGTTCATATTAACAACGCCGCCACTATTCACCGTCCAATTACCGCGTATATACTGTAAACCAGTTGTAACCACCCGATTGACTCCTGCCGCGCCTTCTACAATCACATTGCCATAAGGCAAATACGCACCTGAGTTGGCTGTGGTTATAAATCCATTGGTCACTCCGCCTGGGTCTGTCGAAAGTCCATTTCCAAAACGAACTGTATGTCCTGTTGTGGTGTTGACCGCCCCTTTCAACGTACCTGTTATGCGCAAAACATCGCTCGCAGTTATTCCCGCATGCGGGTCGATGATGGTCAAATTGCCACCTGTCCAATTCACTTGATTGGAAAACGAGGGTTGCAAACTAATCAGTGGTGTGCCTGCGGCAACGCTTGTCGCAATCGCGCCATTATCATTGCCATCCACATGGATATTGCCCCCACTTTGCGTGAATGTCGAAACATTTGCTGCCTCTATATTGCCATTGACGCGCAAAAAACCACTTTGCACATTCAAAGTGCCTTTCAAACTCAATGTATTATTTTGACCGGTACAACCTACCGTTAATGCACCATCTGTAGTTATGGTCAAAGTGCCTAATGGATTGATAGTCAATTTTTTAGCGATATTACCTGCCGAATTAACAGTGACCATATGGGTTGGTTGGATGTAGGCAGATTCTGTACAATTCGGCGCACGACCTTTACTCCAAGTCGTTGCCGCATCCCAATTGCCCGAAGCGATGGAAGCATTAAAATCAAAAGTCGTTGCCCATGCAAAATAATCATCTCCTGTCATCACAATGGGTTCAATCCCGCCTTGTGGCATACCTATAAGCGTTGTCCGCGAACCTGTTGCAGGTAATACACCTGCTGCTGCTGCGGTACTTCGAGTCGTCCAAGCACCTGTATTGGCGGTTGCTTGCGCAATGAATAAGGTTGCATTATCGGCAGCAATGCCATCATTGGCATTGTAATTCATGGTTACAAAAGCATTTGCACCATAGATAGCTCCTGTATTTGCCAAAATATTGTAACTCCGAACGCCTGTAAGATTGCCTGACGGCGCAACCGTTCCATTTGGCAAAGCCATCGAACGAACCGTTAATTGCGTAACATTAGAAGCAGTAGCAAAAGTACCATTCCCTGTATTTACGGTAAGTAGGGTTTCAAATGGGATATTTCGAGAAAACGAACCGCCCAAAGGAACCATTTTGATACCGCCATGGACCCAACTGGTGGTTGTACCACTGGTTCCAGCATAATTGGGATTCGTAAAATTCAAAAAATGATTGCCTGTTGGACCCACTTGAATCGCCCCTTGCAACAAGGCAAGCGGATTATTACCATATAATTCTACATCGCCTGTCAATTGGATGCCCGCAGGATTATTTATGTAGATTTGATTAATTCGACGATGACTCGGCATGAAAGCATCTTCTGTATAAGGAGTCAACACCGTACTTGGGTTGGATAGGGTAAAATACAAATAATAATTGCCAATCCGACAACTCAAATTCGGCGCAACACCACCGCCGCCCACAACGCCTGCAGACGGCGCACTCAAATAACCAAAACCTTCATTTGTAATCGTAAAACCACTAATCATTTCATTGCTAATCAATGCCGTTGCTTGGGGAAGACAATTGGCAGGGAAGGTAGCTTCTGCGCCTGTGCCACCGCCGCCCGTAATCGTAAGGGTTGGCAAAGCTGTCCATAAACTACCGCCATTATTACACAATACGGAAACAACTTTGCCCTGTGCAACCACTACTGAAAAGCTCGGAGCAGCACCACCTGTCAATTGCGTACCACCTGTGACGGTGATGGTGGGGGTAGAAGTGTAACCACTGCCTCCTGCTGTGACCAAGTTGAGTACATTCGTCGGCAAACTAAAACCAACTTCTGGGGCGGATGTGTATCCCCTATTGGTCGTCGTGCTATTCAAGGTGTAAATACTGCCCAATCGTTGACCATTTACAATGGTCAAACCTCCCATAATGGATGCCGTACTTTTGTAAGCAGAAATCTGAGCACTACCAGCGATATAAGTGAACACATTTGCCACAGCAGTCGCAATCATCGTAGGAGTTCCGCCGCCAACAATCGTGACAACAGGTGCAACCCGATAACCCGTCCCTGCATTGGTAATCGTAATACTCCGAACCGTTCCAGTGGCAGCATCGTAATTGGCAACCGCCGTAGCAGGTGTGCCTGCGCCTGTCGGTGCGTCAATCGCAACAGTGGGTTGACTCGTGTAACCCGCGCCCATGTTCGTCATAACGATTTGAGCCACACTTTGATTGAAAGCCTGTCCGTAAACTTGCGCTGTATTATCTAAGGTAATTTTTCCATTGGTATTCAAAGTGCCTGCTGCGGGTGAGAACGTACCTGTAACAATTAGGTTTTGCGGCGTATTGACCACCACATCCCCAGTGGTTTGCGTATAAAAGTTCCGTATAATGCCACTCGTTCCAGTACCGATGAAAGTACCTGTACCCGTAAAATTTTGAACCAAACGACTGTTTTGATTACTGCCATTGAGCGAAAGGGTTGAAAGTGCCAGATTTGCAACGCCATTATTGGTGAAATGCCCCCCAACATTAATGGATTGCCCTCCTGTTGTCGTCGTAAATGGATTGAAAACCCCTGTACTTTGAATTAAAACATCTCTGATAACGGTCAGTGCATTGAAAGTTGCATTCCAATGAAGCATTCCCGCAATGGTTAAATCTCGAACCGTAAAACGATTGTCCACTACCACATTCGCGCCTGCGGCAATAGTCACATCATCCCCACCGCCCGGAATCACGCCGCCGACCCAAGTTTGCGGACTGCCCCAGGAACCGCCCACCGCCGTCGAAGTAATCGAAGTGGGTACAGTCGCTATCAACGAAACGTCATCAATCGCTGCGGGTGGCTGATGCGCCGCTGTAATCGCTGTTGCATCTGATTTCCAACTAAAAACCAACCGATACGTTCCGGGTACAGCTGTAAAAACGATATAATCCGAATTATAATTGGTCGGATTCAACTTATACATATTAAAAGTTGCGCCACTACCTGCGATTTGATAAAAACTACTCAATGCAGTACCTTGTGTTAGGATCACATTGGAAGGGGTAAAAAACACTTTTAGGTTGTCATTGTCCGATGTACCTGCCCCTTCTCCATTCGCCTTCCATTTGAAGGAGAGTTTAAGGCTCGTTTCCCCTGCGGGAATCGTGACCTCTTTGTACAAATGCGTGATTTTATTGATTTGGGAATAACCCCAAGTCGCGCCAGCATCGGGCGACAAGTAGGCAGCGCGGGCACCTGATGCGGCCGTTGGAGCATTGCCCAAAGCCCAACCATCGATAGCATCATTGACCGTAACCCAACCATTCGCCGCAAAGGTGCTGCCCATTTCAAAACCGCCATTGCCTGTGGGATTGATAAGCGTCGTTTGCGCTTCTGAAAACGCATTGTTGAGCATTAGGATACTCATCAAAAGTGCTTTTTGCAAGCCGTTTTTTGGAAAACAAAGATTCATAGTTAAAAAAATTTTGAATGACTAAAAATAATAAATGGTTTTTTGGGGTATGCGAATCGCAAGGCGTTGCAAAAGCGAACTCTGGCACGCAGGATTGAACTCATTTGGAAAACTTGAAAATTGGATTCATTTGAATTTTTAAACAAATTTCATTCAGTTCATATATTAATGTCTTATCTGTATAGGAAGGTCAATGAAAAAGTGTATTTGTTTTTATTGTTTTTGTGTAAATTTTCTTTCATGATAAGTAGTTTAAGTTAACCGACAACAACGTTTGGAGGGTTTCAAACCCTCCAAACGTTCTACTATCTTGAAAATCAATCTTTTAGTAGGTGTCACTTTTTGTCAATTCTTTCATTTCAACTACTGATACTTTACGCACGATTGTTTTGGGATACAATGGGAACACGCACTCATCCGTAAACATCTGTACACCTATTGTCTAACAAAGTAAAAATCCAAAGATTTGCCCTTTTTAAAACATTTGGCACGATATTTTTACCCAATTCAGTGCAGAATCGCAATTTTTAAAAAAACTATATCCAGAATTAAACTTTTAAAAATACCAAAACGTGGCTAAAAAACATTGCTATTAACCCACTACCTTTGCCCCCGATTTAACAGGTGTCGCACCTGTGTTTAAAATCCACTATTATTTAGAACAACTATGGGAAAACGTCACTTCGGCTGACTTTCCAAATTTTTCAAAAAGACCTATTTTATGAATTATCGGAACTTTTGTTTTGCGGTAATACTCCATTGTATTGCTCAAAATGTAAATGCACAAGTCAATCAAAATCAACAGAATCAGCGCAATGCGGACCAACAAATTGCCCGATTTAGATTAGATTCATTAGACTATAAGATTAGCCAATCTTCTCAATTGTTGGCTTCTGTGGATTACCTCAATCAAGTCGTTTATTCAGGACGAGATTATGGAATCAAACAATTTGGAGTATCGCCTGGCATCACCTATCAGCACCGTTCTGGTTTTTGGGTCTCTGCTTTGGGCTATTATTTCAGTGGCATCCCGCAAAAATGGGGAAAAGCAGATGCCATTGTGGGCTATTCAACCCGCTTAGATGACTATTTGAGCGCGTCCTTTTCCTATGCCAAATGGTTCTACTTTGGCAGGAGTGCGACGGACTTAAAATTCACTTTTGACCATTTTTTAACGACTTTTTGGACGATTGATATGGGTTGGTTTGGGCTATCGCCACAGGCTTATTACATGATTGGCAAAAGCGAAAATGTAGCCCAAATCGCACTAACCGCTTCCAAATACTTTGAATTTAAACAATTTATAAATAACACTGATAAAATTATGATTAACCCAAGCATTACTGCCATGCTTTCGACCAAATCGAAAACACAAATCGGCAGTGACCTTTCAAGTGGGAAAATTTTACATATTATCAGTTATGATTTGAATGTGCCCATTACATATCGGCGTGTAGGCAAATTTGATATTACACCCAGTTTTAATTTCACGATACCCGTGAATTTAGTGCCTTCTGATGGCACGCATACCAAACCTTTTTTTTATATGAGTGTCAATGCCAAGTATCTTTTATGGCGTAATTAACTCGTTTTGAATTAGGATTTTTTTTTTGCAAAAAAAAATCATTTTTTCAAAATTTTTGCGCTCTCTGGAAGGTCTTTTTCCTTATTTATTTCTGATTTGTTGCATTATTATTTTAAAAAATGAAACTTATAAGGTTTAACCATGAGTAAAGATATACAAATTTTCACCGCATTTTCCCCAAAGCGGTGGCAAACCGTTCGAGCCGTTTTTGGTGTTTTTGTGGGGCTATTGGCATTGGGTTTTGTTTTTTTCTTGATTGCAGTGATTTATCCGAATCGACCGATTTTTCCAAAATCGTTTCAAAAATTGGAGACGGATGAAGCCACTTTATTCAATGATAGCACTTTAATCCATTTTAAAAACCCTAAAACCAATGGTTTTGGGAGTCGGTTGACGAAGGCAAATTTGCCGCCATTGAGTCCGCGCGAGCCGATTCCGCATGATAAACAGATTCGGGCTGCTTTTTTTGATGGCGATAAGAGTGAATCGATGTCGTCTTTGCGCGATAATATCGATAAACTCAATATGGTGATGCCCAATTGGTTGAAATTCGCTCCAACAGGCGATTCCGCAATGTTGGAAATTGGACATATGGCGAGTTTGGATTTATTAATGAGTCATCGTAAAGTCGCGGTGTTGCCACAATTGATGGTGGATGATTATAATGCGCCTTTTTGGGCATTGATGAGTGACCCTGCCCGCAGCACCATTTTCATTGAAAGTATGGTTCAAACCTTGAAAAAACGCGGTTTTCAAGGCGTTTGTATGGATTATCGACCCAATGATGCGCAAGTAACGATTATTAAAAAATTTCATTCAACATTATTTAAAATATTGAATGCCAATGGTTTACAAGTAACTCAAATTTTGTATCCTAAACAAGAGGATTTGACAGGTTTGGCAGAAACCAATGATAATATTTTTTATATGCCTGTTGATGAAAATTATGAAATGGCAGGTGCTGTAGCAGGACAAAAATGGTTGGAAGGCATGATGCAAAAAGTTGCAAATACAATTCCAAGTGATAAATTGATACTTTCCACAGCCACTTATGGGTATGATTGGGGCAATAAAAAGGGCAATCCGATGATAGTCGGTTTCCAACAAGCGATTTCGATTGCGGCGGAGGCAGATGCTAAAATCGTATTTGATAATGATACGTATAATTTAAATTTCAATTATTTAGATGTGAATAAAGAGGCGCACCGCGTTTTTTTCACAGATGCAGCAACTAATTTTAATGCCATTCGAGCAGCTCAAAATATGGCTTGGCGCGGTGCCGCATTGACACACTTGGGATTTGAAGACAATCGGGTTTGGAATTTTTATCATAAAGATTTGAGTATCAATGGTTTGACCGCAGAATCGTTTGATTTTAATCAAAATATTCCTGCTTTAAAAAATGATAGAGTCAATTTCATTGGTACGGGCGAGGTGTTAGATGTGATTAGTCAGCCCACAGATGGGAAAGTAACGACAATTTACGATACGAAACAACATTTGGTTTTAGAAGAAAATTATGAAGTATTACCTTCTGCCTATGTGATTCGACGCAATGGCGTTTTGGGTGCTAAAAAAATTGTGTTGACTTTTGATGATGGTCCTGACCCCAATTATACGCCGCGTATTTTGGATATTTTGAAAAAAGAAAATATATCGGCTACTTTTTTCATGATGGGCAAACTCATCAAGGAAAACGGTACATTGGTGAAACGCGTGTATGATGAAGGACATGAGATTGGAAATCATACTTTTACACATCCACATTTGGATAAAGTGACGGCTTTTAAAGCCAATTTAGAATTGGATTACACGCGGCGAGCGATTGAAGGCATCACAGGACATAGCACGATTTTATTTCGCGCTCCTTACATGTATAACAATTCGCCTGATTCGCTGCATGAGTTGATGCCGTTTATCTTGGCGCGCAAACACAATTATTTATCCATTGGCGAGTCGGTTGACCCAAAGGATTGGATGCCTGATGTCACCACAGCAGAAATTTTAGCGCGTTTGCAACAGCAAGAAAATTATGGCAATATTGTACTCCTCCATGATGCAGGTGGAGAGCGCGAAGAGACGGTGAAAGCATTGCCTTTAATTATAAAATTTTATAGAGATAAAGGTTATTCCTTCATCACCACTGCCCAACTTTTGGGCAAAAAACGGGAGGATGTCATGCCGTCTGTGGCGGGCAATCAGGCAATGATTGGGCAGACCGATAGGTACATGTCTGGTGTGATTTTTAGTATCAATAAATGGTTATCAGGACTTTTTTATTGGGCGATTTGGTTGAGTATCGTGCGGATTGTGTTTGTGGCAACCTTGGCTTGTGTCCAAAAATACCGCGAAAGGCATTATAAAACAATGCTTTATACACCGCCTGTGAGCATTATCGTCCCCGCTTACAATGAAGAAATGGGTGCGATTGATAGTGTGAATAGTTTATTAAATCAGGATTATCCTGAATATGAAATCATGTTTGTGGATGATGGTTCCAAAGATACGACGTATGCGAAAGTGAAAGCAGCGTTTGCACACGACTCGCGGGTCAGTGTCAATACGAAACCGAATGGTGGAAAAGCATCTGCCTTAAATTATGGGATTGCCCGAGCCAAACATAATTTTGTAGTTTGCATTGATGCCGATACACAATTAGACCCACAAGCCTTGCGCGAGATTGTGAAACCGTTTTATGAGTCGAAAGTAGCAGCTGTTGCGGGCAATGTTTATGTTGGAAATCAAATCAATGTGTTGACCAAATGGCAAGCGATTGAATATACGACGGCTCAAAATTTTGACCGGTTGGCGTTCAATGTCTTGAATTGCATCACGGTGGTTCCGGGCGCGATTGGCGCGTTTCGCAAAGAAGTGATTTTGGAAGTCGGCGGTTTTACGACCGATACCTTGGCGGAAGATTGCGATTTGACCATGCGGATTATCAAAAAAGGCTATTTGGTGGGTCAAAATAATGCTTCCATAGCGATTACAGAAGCTCCAGAATCGTTTGAACAGTTTAAAAAACAACGGTTTCGGTGGTGTTTTGGGGTGATGCAGGCGTTTTGGAAAAATAGAGATGCATTATTCAAACCCCGTTATGGCGGTTTGGGTTGGGTCGCGTTACCGAATATTTTAATATTTCAAATGTTTTTGCCCTTGTTCGCGCCGATAGCCGATTTATTGTTGATAGCGGCATTGATTACAGGGGCGAGTAGTCAGATATTTTGGTTTTATATAGGATTTATGATGATAGATTTGTCGTGTGCGATTTTAGCTTATACGTTTGATGGAGAAATCAATTGGGCAACCTTGAAAAAAATGGAAACTTGGCGCAATTGGCGCAAGTGGAAATTATGGTTAGTGATGTTGATGTTTCCACAACGCATTGTATATCGACCAATTATGTATATCATTTTATTTAAATCTTATATCAAAGCGTTTAAAGGAGAATTAATGGGTTGGGGCGTATTGCAGCGCACAGGAACGGTGAAAATGCAAGCAACCTAACCATTCTAAAATATTATAGAGTGAGTAAAAAGGTCTTTTGTTACATCGATGGGGTGGTTTCGGTATCGAGACCACCTTATTGTTTTCTATTGAATCACCTTATAATTCGTGCTTTTGTTCGTAAAACTGAATGAGCTATCGCCATTTTTAAAAAAAAATGTGCAATTGATTGATTATCAGACGCTGTTTCGATTTTGTATCGAGCGTTTTTGCCCATTGCTGCCCGCTCGCCCGCCGATAAATGTAGCATTTTTAACATAGCATTGGCTAAGGCTTCCGCCGATTTTGCAGGCACTAAATATCCATTGACTTCCTGCTCCACCATTTCTCGGCATCCTGCCACATCGGTTGTAATGATTGGTTTGTGCACCGCGCCTGCCTCGGCTAAAACGGTTGGCATGCCTTCTCGATAGGAAGGCAAAACGATACAATCCGAATTGCGCATAAAAGAGCGAACATCTTTGTCAAGTACTCAGGTTAAAAATAAGTAGTTAAAATTTAAAGAATCGACAACAACAAGGTTTG
>JBDLWG010000243.1:0-12045 GCA_039804385.1 Bacteroidota bacterium | reverse complement strand
AATCCGTAACGCAGATACACCCCTAAAATCACCGTTTCACAAATGACTGCGCCCCAAAAAGTGGCTTTCGCGCCCACGTTTTTTAAGAAAAAACCGACGGCAAAAATCCCTAATATCGTCCCATAAAACAAAGAACCAATCGTATTCACCGCTTCAATCAAGTTTTGAAACAGGGCAAAACCCATTGCAAAAAGCATGATTAAAACGCCCCAACCAATCGTAAACCATTGAGAAGCAAGCATATAGTGTGCATCGGTTCGATTTGGCGCGATTTGGCGTTGGTAAAAATCAACAATTGTAGTCGTTGCCAATGCGTTCAATTCGGCAGCTGTGGAAGACATCGCTGCCGCGAAAATCACCGCTAATAAAATACCAATCACGCCCACTGGCAGATTTTGCATGACAAAAGTAATGAATGTATAATCACGGTCATTGGTTTCCGCAGTAGCATCTGCGGTTTTGATGGATTTTTTAACGGCTGTCCGAATTTGTTTTTCTTGTTGCTGATAATCCAACACTTTGGCTTTGGCAGCATCCACTAAAGCAGGATTTTTTTGATGCAAACCTTCTATCATCTGATACACCGCTGTTTTTTTTGCCTCAAAAACTTGTTGGTATTGGTTTTCTAATTGTTTAAATTCCGTAGAAGTGGCAATGATAGCCCTGTTTTTTTCATTAAAATGAATCGGTGCGCGGTTGAATTGGTAAAAAATGAACATCATTACACCCACCATCAATACTAAAAATTGCATCGGCACTTTTACTAAACCATTGAATAACAAGCCCAAACGACTTTCAACAATGGTTTTACCGGATAAATAGCGTTGAACTTGGGATTGGTCGGTGCCAAAATAACTCAAAAATAAAAACGTACCGCCCAACATTCCTGACCAAAACGTATATTTATTTTTCCAATCAAAACTGAAATCTAATATATTGGTTTTGTTTAATTTACCTGCGACTTGCACTGCGTCTAACATGGAGACATCGGGCGGCAAACGGTTTATCATCAGTACGAAAGCGAATAATAAACCACCCAAAATGACAATCATTTGTTGCTGTTGCGTCACGCTGACGGCATCCGAACCGCCAAAAACGGTATAAACAATGACGAATGTACCCAAAAAGAGGTTGGTTGCCACCCAATCCCAACCTAATAAGGTCGAAAGCACAATGGCAGGCGCGGAAATCGTCAAGCCCGCCCCCATGCCGCGCTGCACGAGGAACAAAAAAGCGGTGAAACTCCGCAACCGCAAATCAAACCGTTGTTCGAGGTACTGATACGCGGTCATCACTTGGAGGCGATAGTAAATCGGCAGGAAAAACGCGCTCAAAATCACCATTGCCACTGGCAAACCGATATAAAATTGGGCAAAACGCATCCCATCTTCATAACCTTGCCCTGTGGTCGAGAGAAAAGTGATAGCACTTGCCTGAGTCGCCATGATGGAAAGTCCAATCGTCCACCATTTGAGGTCTTTATGTCCGACGAGATACGTGTGCATATCTTGTTTGCCCCGCGTTTTCCAAAGCCCATAAGCGGTGATACAAACAAGCGAGCCAATTAAAATAGACCAATCAATGTAGTGCATCAAGATAATATTTTGGTGATTAGGTAAAATACCGTTAATAATACGGTGTGAAAACAGAGGACAAATACGTACATCTGTTGCCAAGTACGAAAAAGGGGTGGTTTATCTTCCATGATTTTTAGATAATTGAGAAACAAAAGTTGCAAGCACAAAAGTAGCAAAACGCATGGTAGTTCGCGCCGAAGGAGGGACTGAGGGCGCAAAAATTTAAAAAATGATTTTTTTTGCAAAAAATCATTTTTTAAATTTTTGCGCCCTCATCGTGTTTTCTTTGCTCAAAACGTACTTTGTTTTTTAATTAAACGAACTAAACTATTTTCCATCGATTTACGTTAATACGTTTGAGAAAGCAAATCACAGAACCCATCGTAAAAAAATATAAAACCATGCAGACTACGATTACTGCCGCAAAATCTAAATTAAAGCAAAAAGGCTATTTAGACATGCACATAAGTCCCACTTTGGACTTGTTGGAGGAGATTCAATTGCTTAAAACCCAGAAAAATGCCGTCATTTTGGCGCATTATTACCAAGATTCCGAAATTCAAGATGTAGCCGATTACATCGGCGACAGTTTGCAACTTTCGCAACAGGCTGCCAAAACCAAAGCGGATATGATTGTATTCGCGGGCGTACATTTTATGGCGGAAACGGCTAAAATGCTTTCGCCGCAAAAAAAAGTGTTGTTGCCCGATTTGAAAGCGGGTTGTTCGTTAGCGGATTCCGCGCCTGCACCGCTTTTTCGCAAATTTAAAGAAAAACATCCCAATCATGTGGTGGTGAGTTACGTCAATTGTACGGCGGAATTGAAAACATTGACCGATATTTGTTGCACTTCGAGCAATGCGGAAGCCATTATTCGCAGCATTCCCGCTGATAAAGAGATTCTTTTCGCGCCTGATAAGAATCTTGGAGCCTATCTCATCAAGCAAACGGGTCGAAATATGGTCTTGTGGAATGGCGCATGTATGGTACATGAGATTTTTTCCAATGAAAAAATTACCAAATTAATGGTACGACATCCGCAAGCGAAGTTGATTGCGCATCCCGAATGTGAGGCTCCTTTGTTGGAAAAAGCGCATTATATTGGTTCGACTTCTGGTTTATTGAAATTTACACAGACCGATACTGCGAAAGAGTTCATCGTCGCAACCGAACCGGGCATTTTGCACCAAATGCAGAAGGCATCTCCACACAAATTGTTTATTCCTGCGCCACCAACCAACAATTGCGCTTGCAATGAATGTCCGCATATGCGTTTGAATACTTTAGAAAAATTATATTTGTGTTTGAAATATGAATTACCCGAAATCACGTTACCCGAACGCGTGATTCGAGAAGGGCGCGTTTGCATTGATAGGATGTTGGATATATCCGCGAAAATAGGTTTATAGGGTTGAGTAGTCGGGAAATTTATTTCCCGCGATGCGCGGGAAATAAATTTCCCGACTACTAACTTGGCTATACACCCTGTTCCCTTGAAAGTTCATTTCGTTGCCTCCGAAAAAAAAAATTATGAATCAACATAATTTTACCCGAAAAGTGTCGTTTTGATAACTGTTCGGACACCAAGCCGCCTGATGCATCGAAAAAGTTGCCTTCATATCGCTTTTTCGGAGGTGTTTTGCTGAGAAAACCCTTTCCTAATGGCGCGTTTTTTGAAAGAACAAGTTTAGATGGTTGTCACAAATAGTCTAAATAGCGAAAAAGACCGTTTGGTAACAACTGACATATAACAAAAAAAAGTATTCATTTGGAGGTATCAATTGCCTCATTTCCATTTGAAGGAAAACAGAGTGTCAACAATGAAAAAACAATTAAGAACACTTCTCGGGACCCTTGCGGTGGGGTCATTGCTCGCTTCATGCGGGAAGAAGGAGAACGGACAACTTGTCGGCTCGCGGAATCGACCTACCTGGAAGGGCATCAATCCTTACGGCATGGTCTATATCCCATCTGGCTCTTTCCACATGGGGCCCAGTGACCAAGATGTGAGCAACACTTTCGTTAACCGCCCTAAGTCGGTCTCGATTCAAGGTTTCTTTATGGACGATACGGAAATTACGAATAATGAGTATCGCCAATTCGTTGAATGGGTGCAGGATTCGATTGCCCATACCATCCTCGACCACAAATTAGAAGTGGAAGATGGCGGTGCGAATGAAACAGTGTTGGACTGGGAACAAGATATTGACTGGACGGATGAGTCGTTGAAAGATTTGTACTATCAAGGCGGCGACCGACTTTCAGGTAAAAAAGAGTTGAATGTCGATAAATTTATCGTCAATTATGAGGAGTACAAATGGCAAGATGCGGCGCATGATGCCCGCGACCCTAAACGCCGTCAATCACGGTCGAAGTATATTGCCAGAGATAAAGTGGGGATTTATCCCGACACTTTAGTTTGGATTCGAGATTTTGCTTATGCGTATAATGAGCCGATGACGCGGAACTATTTTTGGCATCCTGCGTTTGACGATTATCCCGTTGTTGGGGTCAACTGGAAAATGGCGAAGGCTTTTTGCTGGTGGAGAACGAAATTGTGGAATACGTATCGCGGTAGCGGTAAAGATGGGGTGAATATCGAAGATTTCCGTTTGCCGACAGAGGCAGAGTGGGAATACGCTTCTCGCGGTGGACATGATTTGGCTCCGTATCCTTGGGGTGGTTACTATACGCGCAACTCGAAAGGTTGTTTGTTGGCGAACTTTAAACCAGGACGCGGTAATTATCCAGAAGATGGCGGACAATATACGGTGAAGGCAGATGCGTATTTTCCAAATGATTTTGGTTTATATAATATGTCTGGTAATGTGGCGGAATGGACGATTACGGCTTATGTGGATAACACAGGTGGTTTGCACGATTTAGACCCCGATTACCGTTATGATGCCAAAGAAAATGACCCGATTGCGAAAAAACGAAAAGTGATTCGCGGCGGTTCTTGGAAAGATATAGCTTATTATTTGCAGACAGGAACGCGGGCTTATGAGTATCAAGACACCACAAAATCATATATTGGTTTTAGATGTGTATTGACGTTCTTGGGACGCTCTATCAACGATTTTAACTAAATTTTAAGAAAAATTGCGTCCATTTTCACATTTCTTTAAGAAAATGGGCGCAATTTCCGAATTTATATCCCGTTAATGTACCGTAATTGGTGTTCAATGACACTTCCATTCCAACATGAAAAATCATAATAATAAAAAAAAACAATATTTTAAGTAAAAAAAGTACCTCATTTCTGAATATTTTTTTAGATATTTGCACTGCAAAGTTCAATTCCATGCCAAAAGCATTGGAAATTAAAAGTAGGGAGTAAAAAAACAAGTAGGCGAATCTCGTGAAACAGTCCAAATTATAATACCATTTAGAAAATAATTAAAAAAAGTTTTCAGACCAAACAAATTGATTGCCAATTACTTACATAAGTTTTCAAATTAATTTTGACGGTTTAAAGCCATTTAATTTATTTTTTTTGAGATAGGACGTTCCATTGGTACTTTTTTTGAAAGTCCACAACCGATTCAAAAACAACGCCCGATGAACTTGGAACGAGAAGACTCGACCACCTCTATTCGTTGTCGCTGGTAAACAATATTCAAAAAAGCATCAAAAAAAAATTATGTCTGTTCCCACAGAAGGGGCAGTGCTTATACTTGACTGGTTGGCAGTTAAGTGTATTCTTTTTTTTAAGTGCAAAAAGTTTATATAGGAAAGTCATATTATTGTTTAATAAAATCATTCACTAACTTTTAAAGTATTAGAAAGATGAATTTCTTCAAATCAAAATTTTTTAAGTATCTAAAAAACTTGATTATTGGTGTTGGTGCTGCCATCGTATTGATGGGTGCCTTATTCAAAATCGAGAGCTGGCCTTACGCGAGTGAGATGTTAATTTTAGGATTGTCTGTTGAGGCAGGTTTATTCTTGATGTTGGGTATTTTAGGACCCGATCCAGACTACTATTGGGATAAATTGTATCCGGGTTTGGCTGATTACAATGCGAAAGTGTCTGCAATCACGCCTGAGTTCATCGGCGGCGGTGGTGGCGGTGCGCCTCAACCACAATTGCCTGGTTTGGATGGTAAAATCGTAGAGCAAAATTTGGTCGGCATGTTGACGGAGTTGAAAAAACAATCGGCGACTTTGGGTTCCTTAGACGCATTGCGTCAAGCGGATTTCTCTGGCGTTCAAGATAAAGTCAAAACCATGAACAGCGTCTATAATAAATTGACGATGGCGATGGAAAGCATGACGGAATCGATTGAAGATACCAAAATGTACAAGCAACAAATGGAGATGTACAAAGAGCAAATCAAAAAATTGAACGATAATTTGACCTCTTTGAATGGTGTCTATGGCGGTATGTTGTCTGCTATGCGCGGTAAATAGTCAAGTTATTGCTTGAGGTTTGAAGTAGGATTTTTGGGATTATTAAGATTTGATTCGGATTGATTTTTAGGATTCAATCCAATGAATTTTAAAAATCAATCCTAAAAATCCTACTTCAAAAGGTATAAATTCATTTTTAACTGTTTAAAATATCAAAAAATGTCAATACCAAAGGAACCCCGGCAGTTAATGATCAACTTAATGTATTTGGTCTTGACTGCCATGTTGGCTCTGAACGTATCTGCCGAAATTATTAACGCTTTCTTTCGCATTGATAAAAGTATCGTTGGCACAAACCTTTTGTTGGATAGTTCCAATCAAAAGTCTCAAAAGTCAATGGATAATGAGGTGAAAAATCGTCCTGAAGATAAGCCTTTGGCGGAAGCAGCTGTGAAAGCATCTGTGATTGTCAAGGATTTTATCGCATACATCGATGGTATCAGAATGCAATTGGATAAAGAGGCAGGTGGTCTTGTTCCGATAACAGACCCCGATAAAACGAAGGCAGGTAAGCCTGTTCGGTACAAAGATAAGGAAATTCCACAACGTTTCTTCGTAGGTGATGCGAAAAAACCAGGTAAAGGGATTGAAATTAAAGGCAAAGTCCTTGAAACGCGGGATAGATTGTTAGGTTTGATTTCATCGATTGGCGGTTTGGTCAAAGGCAAAGGCGGTAACGCTGAAGCGGAGTTGAAACAAATGAAAGATCAATTGCCTTTGAACATTGATGAAAATGATTGGAAAACGTATGGCAAAAAAAGTTGGGAACAATTCACCTTTGGTTACATGCCTGTTGCGGCGTGTTATCCGATTTTGAGTAAGTTTCAAAACGATGCGCGTACGGCAGAGGCTTCTATCATCAATTATTTGGCGAGTAAAGTCGGTGCGAATGTCATTCAATTTGACAAATTCGAGCCTGTGAGTGCAGCTGAAAAAGGATATGTCATTTCGGGCGAAAAATTTACGTCTGAAATCTTTTTGAGTGCGTCTTCTCAACAGTTGAAAAGCGGTATGTCTTACCGAGTAGATGGTTCTTCGTTGCCTATCAAAGATGGCAAAGGGGTCTATGAAGCAACTGCAAGTGGCGTAGGCGAAAAGACTTATAAAGTAGATATTTCTTTAACGAATCCATTTACTGGAAAAACGGATAACTTTTCCAAGCAATTCAAATACGAAGTGGGTCAACGTTCTGTGGCTTGTTCTGCGGATAAGATGAATGTGATTTACATTGGCGTTGATAATCCGATTTCGATTGCGGCGGCAGGTGTTTCAAGCAATCAATTACAAGTGAATGGCTCCGGTTGTACGTTGAGACCGAATGGCAATGGCAAATATATTGCGACGGCTTCCAGTGTTGGGATTGCCAAAATTGCGGTTTCGGGCGGTGGTTTGAACCAAACGTTTGATTTCCGTGTGAAGTTGATTCCAAGCCCAATCCCCACTTTAAGTATGAAAAAAGGTGGTGCGATGGGTTCTGGTGAGATGGGTGCGCAAATGGGTGTGATTCCAGTGTTGGAAAACTTTGATTTTGAAGCAAAATGTTCGATTCAAAGTTTTACGATGGTTCGGATTCCACGTCGGGAAGACCCTGTGCCTGCGGTCGTCAACGGTGGTGCTTTTGATGAAAAAGCACAACGGTTGGTACAAGCAGCAAAACCGGGCGATTTATATAACTTTTACAACATCAAAGCGCGGTGTCCGGGAGATGCTGTTGCGCGTGATATTGGTGGTATGAACTTTTTCGTAAAGTAATTTTCACCCTTTTTAAAAGCTATCAAGCGGCATTTTTCAAAATTTAATTTTGTAAAATGCCGCTTTTTTTTTAAACACATAGGACACATAAGAAGCATAGGACATATAGGGGCATTCGTTGAAAATGCTGCTTTCCCAATGAATTTCCCTATGTGTCCTATGTAACCCTATGTGACCTATGTGTTTCAAATTTACATTACTCCATACAGATTTACAATCAAAAGCCCGCGCTGGAAGCATCGAAACAGCGCATGGCACGATTGAAACCCCTATTTTCATGCCTGTTGGCACACTCGGAACGGTCAAAGGCGTGCATCAGCGCGAATTGGAAAACGACATTCAGGCACAAATCATTTTAGGCAATACGTATCACCTTTATTTGCGCCCTGGGTTGGATATTTTGCGCAAAGCGGGCGGTTTGCATCGTTTCAATGGTTGGAATCATCCGATTTTGACCGATTCGGGTGGTTATCAAGTCTATTCATTGGCGCACCGCCGCAAAATCAAAGAAGAAGGCGTGACGTTTCAATCGCATATTGACGGGTCGAAACATTTTTTTTCACCTGAAATTGCGATGGACATTCAACGCACGATTGGCGGCGACATCATCATGGCTTTTGACGAATGTACGCCCTATCCTTGCGATTACAAATATGCTAAAAATTCATTAGGTTTAACACATCGTTGGTTGAAGCGGTGTTGTGAGCGTTTTGATTCGACGGAATCGCATTATGATTATCCACAAGCGTTTTTCCCGATTGTTCAAGGCAGTACGTATAAAGATTTGCGTATAGAGTCTGCAGAAACGATAGCGAGTTTTGATAGAGAAGGCAATGCGATTGGCGGATTATCCGTTGGCGAACCTGCGGAAGAGATGTATGCCATGACGGATTTGGTTTGTAACATCCTGCCTGCGGATAAACCGCGTTATTTGATGGGCGTTGGAACGCCTGTGAATCTTTTGGAAAATATTGCATTGGGCGTTGATATGTTTGACTGTGTTTTGCCTTCTCGGAATGCGCGACATGGCTTGTTATACACGGCAAAAGGCGTGATGAATATGAAAAATTTGAAATGGGCAAGTGATTTTTCGCCGATAGATGTGGATGGTTGTGCCACAAGTCAATTTTATACAAAAGCGTATTTGAGACATTTATTCCATTGTCAAGAATTGCTGGCAGGACAAATTGCGACCTTGCATAATTTAAGTTTTTACCTATGGTTGGTAAAAACAGCACGAGAACATATTGTTAAAGGAGATTTTAGAACTTGGAAAGAGGCAATGGTGGTGCAATTGCAACAACGTTTATAATAGAAAAAATAAACGTGCGGCAAGTTTTAAACTTGCCGCACGTTATAAGTAGTTAAATCAAAATATAAGTCATTGATAATCAACTGATTCGTATCGAATCAAGGTCGGCGAGGTTGCAACCTCGCCGACCTTTTGGATAGGTTCTTTCAATTGAACTACTTAACATAACTATTTTTTCAATAAGAAACTATGTTTTCCTGCCACATAACCTTTGTTATAAACAGAAATGTTATAGCTTCCTTTTTGTAATTTCGTCGTTGGATCCCATTGCGTACAAACTTTATGGGCTGCATTGGACAATTCTTGCGTTTGAACAAACGTGTATTTCGCTTCCGTACCGTCATTCAACTTCGTTACGCCGCTGCCAGCTCCTTCAATCGTGACCCCTGTGGCATCTTGTATGGCTACATAAAACGACTCAGAACCCGCTTTTGCCACATGATTTTCCTGTGCATCGAAACAAAAACGCACTCTTTCCATGTTTTGAGCCTTGCTGACGGAGCTTTCTTTGCCATTTTTCTTGCTCACTTCAAAACCTTGTGGGTCATCGAAATTGTTCACGCGGACGACACTTGCGACATCCACTTTATTATCCAATTTCTTTTTTTCCTCTTCCAATTTGCCTTTTGCTTCGGAAGTCGTAGCCAATTTGGTTTCTGTTTCCTTTTGCGCAGTGGTCACTTCGGTTAATTTCGCGGTGACTTCCTCCTTCGCCTTCACTTCTGTTTTCAATTGTTCTTGGACAATGCCCAATTTGCTTTGCAAATCGCTCACTTGTGCCAATGCACCTGCTGCTTGCGATTTCAACTCCTCAATCTGACGCAAGGCTTCTTGCAATGCTTTTTTGTCCTTGTTACCAGACGACAAAGCTGCATCAATCTTACTTTTTTGCGATTGCAAATCCGCTTTTTGCTTATCAATGGCAAGGTTCAACTCGGAGTTTTTCCCTTTCATGCCTTCCAATTCAACGACAGCCGCTTCATAAACCCTTTGTAATGAATCTCTTACCGTTTTGGTGTCATCCAAAACTTTGACGGTCTCGCCTAATTTCGTTTCGGTCGTACTCTTGTTGGTCCAAAGATACGCGTTTGTGCCTAACAAAGCTACAATAATCGCGCCCGCCCAAGGTAACAATTTGCCTCTCGAATCTTGATTTTGAGAACTACTCATAATGACGTTTGTTTTGATTTTTTTAGTGTGGAATAAGAATTACGTTTTAAAGACTACCTTTAAAAGGTCTCGTCACACACTCGTTACGTTAATGAAAACTTAAAATAAAATTTGGTTATGTTTGCTTTTGGCAAAGATAATAGAACATTTGTTTTTTGAAATTATTTTTTTTTAATATTTAAATTATTGATTACCAATATTTTGATAATCAATGACCATACAACCTAATAACGATGTTGCAGCATCGCATTTGAAATGCAGTACCCTACAATAGTTATTATGAAGTGTGCGAAATACGCTTGGGATTTGTTGATAAACAATTAATTCTGGTTGGAGTCGGAGGCTTTGTTTGCTGGCGAAGAAGGAACTTTTAGTTCGCAGAAAAAATCATGCCGCAAATGGCGTTACACCATCTCCGAAACGATTTTTGTATAAAAAAATTGCGTAAGCAAACGCAAAAAGTTGAATTTGAACACCACTTCCTTTTGGAAAAATCGTTTAAAAGACTATCCATTACCCACAAAATCAAAAAAGGTGCGTAGCACCGCAATATTGGTAGAAAAATGGAATTAAAATCCCGTTTGAGGTGCGTAGCACCGTAACATTCAAACCGTTTCTACCAATGTTGCGGTGCTACGCACCTCAAACGGGATTATTATCGCGTTTTCTACAAATGTTGCGGTGCTACGCACTTTTTTTGATGCTGTGGGTAAGATAGTGTCGTCCCTTCGGGACTTGCGGTGGAAGCGTTTGTTTGTGTTACCAAAGTTGCATCCCTTCGGGATTGAAATGCAATATTTTACATCGCGCAGAAGCATTTTGTGCCAATTAAGTCTCTTTTTCAGCATTGTTTTTTGTAGTTTTGCAACAAAAATTTCCGATAGAAAATGGATTAAGCCGCATACACGAGGCGAAAAAGAATCATGCCAAATCATTAGATTTGGCGGGCTTGCAACTCATCGAAATTCCTGTGGAACTTTTGGAATGCACCCTCTTGGAAGAACTTAATCTTTCCAGCTCCGTAATCTCAATAGAGAACATATGAAAGGCAAAATATCTTTCGATGATTACAATATTCATGCAAAAAAATTGTTGGATGATACGCTCCAATTTTCCGATTTAGTGGACGACGATGATTTAAAAAGTGCCTAATCTTATCTTATCTTTGCCTTTTCTAATCCTAAACGAACGCAGCGTAACTCTATTTGTACCTTTATCCTTTATTGAATGACCAGTATTCTATTATGTTTTTTCGCTTTTTTAGCGGGCTTTATCGATTCCATTGTGGGTGGCGGCGGACTGATTCAAACCCCTGCACTCTTGATAAATTTACCCAATATGTCCATTCCAGCATTGCTCGGAACGGGCAAAATTCCTTCTGTTTTGGGGTCTGGAACGGCAGCGATTCAATATGCGCAAAAAGTGTCTTTTCATAAAACATTTTTATTAATCACAAGTGTATTGACAATGCTTTTCAGCATTTTAGGAGCGCGAATGGTGAGTCATTTAGACCCCCAAAAACTAAAACCATTGATGCTTTTCATCTTAATTGCAGTAGCCATTTACACGTTTTGGAAAAAAGATTTTGGCTCTTTTGAAACCAAAACGGTTTCAAAAACCAATGCTTTGATATACGGGAGTTTAATTGGTTCTATTGTTGGTTTTTACGATGGTTTTTTGGGGCCTGGCACAGGTAGTTTTTTAGTCTTGGCATTCATTAGTTTGATGGGATTTGATTTTTTGACGGCTTCCGCCCATGCCAAAGTCGTGAATGTTGCATCGAATGTTGGTGCGATTGGCGTTTTTTGGATGAATGACCAT
>JBDLWG010000242.1:0-4898 GCA_039804385.1 Bacteroidota bacterium | reverse complement strand
CCTCCAACGCGGATTTTAATTCCGTTTTGCTACAAATGTTGCGGTGCTACGCACCTTTTTGATTCTGTGGGCTTAATTCGGCATCGGTTGATAATTATTGGGGCGTTTCAATAGGCTTCGGATGACCAAAATACCACCCCATAAAACGAAGGCTGTACCACCCACTAAGACCACAATACCTACACCGGACGAACCACTGCACCAGACATTGCAGGCAAGTATCGTGACTCCCAAGATGAGAATTATCATCAACAGTATGATAGCGATAATGCCTACGATACGACCAGTGTTCATAGAGGCATTTTTCATGTTTTTCAGCACATAAGTTGCATATTTTTGTTTTAAACGCGCTTTCAAAGTCGTTTTTGGGGCGATTATTGCCGTTTGAATGCCCGATTTTAGGGCGATGCTTACATTTTGAGGTGCGTTTGTCCTTGTTGGGGAAGCAATTCGGGCTTCTCGATTTGAAATCGTCAGGGCAATCATCAAGTAACTGACCATCAAAAGGCTGCTCATACTCATTTGTTTGGCAAACGTATGTTTCCAAAAGCGAAAACGACTGCGCTTAACAGGGTAGAGGGCAAAGGTAATGAAAAAAAGCCCAAAACCAGTGTAATACAAACTATTTGGTAACAAAATGTCTTGTGTGAAAAGCCAAACCCCACTATAAGTGGCAAGTAAACAAAATAAAATTTGGGCAAAAACGATGATGAATTGGGCTTTCAAAGGATTCATCATGCCCCAGTAAGAAAGGTTTTGCATCAATAATTTGTTTTAAGAAGTTAAATAAGGAGACCACCGCAAACGGTAATCACTTGTCCTGTAATGTATTTCGATAAATCAGAAGCTAAAAAAAGAGCTGTATTTGCCACTTCTTCCGCCGTACCAATGCGTTTTAAAGCAATCTTTTTTTTTATAAAAGGTTCATTCACAACATGTTGTGTCATATCTGTTGCGATAATGCCAGGCGCAATCGCGTTGCAACGGATGTTGCGCCCACCGACTTCTTTGGCAACCGATTGGGTCAACCCAATAACTCCCGCTTTGGACGCGGCGTAATGTGCCTGTCCTGCATTCCCATGAATGCCCACCACCGAACTGATATTAATAATCGTCCCAGAACGCGCCGAAATCATTTTATGTAAAATAATTTGTATGTGTAAATACATAGCAGTCAAGTTTGTAGCCATGATAAGATTCCAAGTTGCCAACGTAATATCAGGGAGCAAATGGTCTTCATTGATGCCCGCATTATTCACCAAAATATCAATGTGCCCCATTGTTTTTAAAAAAGTATCCAACGTATTTTGCACCTGTATTGGGTCACAAACATCGCACGCGTAGGCTTGATGCGGCAAGGTATGAACAGGCAATTGGGTTAAAAGGGCATTTGCAGCTTCCCTATTTTGATGATAAGAAAAGCCAACAATCGCGCCCTGCGCTGCAAATTGTCGAACAATCGCCGCCCCAATCCCGCGAGAACCGCCTGTTACGAATGCAATTTTATTTTCTAATAAATTCATAATCAATGGTTTAAGTCAAACAGTAGCCGCCATCCAATATAATATTTTGTCCATACATCCAATCCGCTTGCGTCAATAAAAAAAGCACGGCTTTCGCAACATCTTCGGGCGTACCGAGTCGGCGCGCAGGCGTTCTTTCCAACGTCACCGCAATCGTTTTGTCAATATCTGGAAACAAGGGCATGGTTGCTCCGAGAATTAAACCCGAAATGACCCCATTGATTTGAATGTTTTGCCCCGCCAATTCCACTGCTAAATACCGCACTATGGACTCCAACGTTGATTTTGCAACGCCCAATGCCCCATAATTGGCATTGTATCGTTGGCTGCCCGTACTCGAAATCGCCACAATCCGCCCGCCCGATGGCATCAAAAACGTACTCCATTGCACACATTGCAAAAAGGCTTTTGCCGTGATATTCATCGTCAAATCCCATTGATTGGGTTTGATTTTGCACAACGGTTTGAAAGCAGTGAGCGCGGCGCAATGAACGAAAATATCCAATTGTTGGGTATGAAGTTGGATTTTTTCAAACATTAATTGGATTTCAGTTGCAAATGCCAAATTAAATTTCAAAAGATAGACGATTACGCCTTTGGATTCCAAGATAGCCTTTGTTTCGGAAGCCGCCAAATCATTTTCCAAATAATTGATAAAAATAATATCTGCTACGCCCACCAAATGCAGCGCAATCGCTTTGCCAATCCCGCGTGAACCGCCTGTTATTAAAGCTGTTTTTAATATTGCCATTTTAAGAGTCTATGTTATGGAGTCGTGTTTATAGAAAAAACTTCTATAGGTGATGGATGTACGGATTTCACGGATTTTCACCCGATTTTCACGGATTTGGAGTTCTAAAGAAGTTAAAATCCGTGAAAATCGGTTGAAAATCCGTGAAATCCGTACATCCATCACCACCATTTCCTTTTTTGTCATGCACTAAGCATTTACAAGGTTTAGCCGAAATAAAATATGGTCATAAAATACTTTAACCGTAAATAATTTTGGAATATCTTTAGCGGTTAATTGATGTTCCGTCATCATTTGGGTCAATAAATTTTTGATTTGCGCTTGGTCAAATTTAAAACCAAACGTTTGTTCAATCGCAAAACGCATATCCAAAATATCAATGGATTCCGCTTCTAAATCCAACAATAAGGTTGAATGTAAATGCACTGTTTTTTCAGGAATTTGGAGCGATTTTGCGACAATCGTTCTCAATTGTTTTTCGACAAGGTTTGGTGTAAACATTTTTTTAATATTATATTTTTTGAATAATCAAACAAGCATTTTGCCCTCCAAAACCAAAGGAATTGGATAAAATCGCTTTCAAATCGGCATCTCGCGCCTCTTTTGGCACATAATCCAAATCACAACCCTCTGCTGGATTTTCAAGATGGGCAGTAGGCGGAATCACGTTGTTTTGAAGCGACAAAACCGAAGCTGCTAATTCAATCGCGCCCGCACCCGCGACCAAATGTCCAATCATTGATTTATTAGAACTAATCGGTATTTGATACGCATGATGTTTAAAAACTTGTTTAATGGCATGATTTTCAATAATATCATTCATTTGTGTACTCGTTCCATGCGCATTGATATAAGAAATTTCATTCGGATTTAACCGCGCTTCCGCCAATGCCAACCGCATTGCCGCGATACTACCGTGTGCATCCTGCGGCTCGTCCGTGATGCGATACGCGTCACTCGTGCAACCAAAACCAGTCAATTCCGCCAACGGTTGCCCGCCGCGCTGTTTGCAATGTTCCAATGATTCCAAAATGAAGAATGCAGCCCCTTCACTGAGCAAAAAACCATCGCGGTCGCGGTCAAAAGGGCGACTCGCCGCTTCAAATTGGTCATTGTTTTTAGACAAAACGCCCAATAACGTAAAGGACAACATCGTCGTCTGATTCGTACCCGAATCGCTCCCACCTGTCATCATCACGTCTGCCAAACCATATTTTATTTTGTAAAACGCTTCTCCAATCGCTTGCGCAGAGGAAGTGCAAGCCGTTGTAATCGTCTGACAATTGCCTTGAATCTGGTGCAAAATGGATAAATGCGCCGAAATGGAGTTTGGAATCGACTTGACAGGCATCAAAGGATGGGTATTTTGCATCAAAATCGACCAATATTCACCCTCCGTTGGCAATTTTTCGAGCGATTTTATCCAAATGGACTTGTCATAACTGATTTGCGATGCATCGGGGTCTGCCAATCCTGCGCCACTCGCGCCCACCGAAATCCCGATTCGATGCGGGGCAACCGCCGTCGTATCCAAACCCGATTGCGCAACCGCTTCCGCCGCCGCAATTAACGACATTTTTCCCGCCCGCGTCAATAATTTCGACATTTTTTTGGAGGACAAACGGGCTGTTAATGCCTCATCGGTTTCGGGCAAGTTCGCCCAGAATCGAGTGGGTACACCCGCCGTGTCAAAAGACGTAATCCATTTGGAGGCGGAAATACCGTGATGCAATTGTTGCCAAAATAGGTTTTGCCCAATCCCATACGGCGAAACCACTCCAATCCCTGTAATAACGACTCGTTTTCCTGCGTTCATAAAGAAAATTTTTAATTGGAATAGTTACTCAATAATCGTCGCCGTTTGCAGCAAAAAGCTAAAATGCTCCTCCAGAGCCTTCATGACATTTCGATATTTAGATTCGGCAACAGGAAAAATACCGACCATCATTTGCCCAGAAGTCACAATTTTGCCATCCACTTCGATTTTGGTTTCAAAAAGAGCCGATTCGGGATGTTGCGACAGGAGCGTGCCTGTCACTATCAATTGGTCGCCCGGATGCACCATTTTTTTGAATTTCATTTTTTCAACCATCAACAAAATCGAAAATAATTGATAATTGGAAGAAATTTCAATCAACGCGCTACACGCTTGCGCAATCGTTTCGATTTGCAACGCGCCCGGCATCACAGGATAGCCTTGAAAATGCCCTTCAAAATAATCTTCGGTAATCGTGATATTTTTTACAATAACAATTTGTTTACCGAGTTCAATTCGTTTTATTTTATCTATAAATTGATACCGCATCAGGTTGAATGGTTGGTTTTTTGGATGTATAAAAAGTTAAATTTAAATAACGAACAACAACGTTTGGAGGGTTTCAAACCCTCCAAACGTTATACTTCCTTGAAAATCAACTTTTTGCGCCCTCTTAAAATTTTTTTTTAAACAATTTCATCTAAACGATTGGTCATTTTCCGAATGATTTTAAATTCATTAAAAAACGCTCGTCCGACGACGCGCAACACCGTATAAACGGGGATTGCCAAGATCATCCCGCCGATACTGCCCACTTTCGCGCCCGCGAGTGTCACCAAAAAGATTTCCAACGGATGTGCCAACACGC
>JBDLWG010000241.1:0-5817 GCA_039804385.1 Bacteroidota bacterium | reverse complement strand
TTGCATTCTTAGCAAGAAAGGCTTACATTTGTACTTCTAAAATTTAAAATCATGATAAACATACCCTATAGTTTACGCATCAGTCTCTTACCCACAAATTTCGTAAATTTGAAAAATTTACGAAATTTGTGGCGCAAATCCTATTTTGGGGACTTGATTTGCGCAACAAATTTCGTAAATTTGAAAAATTTACGAAATTTTAGGTGCATTTTTCAGTTGAAAAGCACCCTTTTGAGTTCAGCAGATCCTTTTTATCCTTCCAATCATACGCCTCCTATTTCAACAATTTTCTAAAGCGGAAATTGCTGAATTACTCCGATTTGCGCGCTCTTTGCGCCTTTTGCATTGGATTTTCGGCATCCATATTGCGCATTTTAAACAATTCAAATCGAGAAGGCTGTATTTTAGGCGGAAAATAATTGTTAGAAACATCCGTATCTGCCGTTTCCAAATACGGGTCTAATACGATTTGTTTGATTTCTTTATCCGATTGGAATATTTTAGTCACTTTTTTGTCGCCTTTGCGCCAGATTTCAGCAGGGATTTTATGCAATTCTTTCGTACCATCTGCGGCTTGCAACTCCACCAAAATCGGCATGACCAAATCGCCTACCAATTCAAAAGTCACCTCATAATAGTTTTTTGCTCCTGTTTGTAACAATGCTTTCTCCTCCGCCCCCAGAGAAGAGACATATTTGTCATAATCTTTTTTATCTAAAACCGTCGTCGCAAACAAATCATCATCTGTGTAATAGTCGCGTAAAGAACGGTCTTTTTCATCTTGCGTCTGCTTAATTTCCTGCTCATTGCGAATCGACATGATGCTACGCGGTGCATTTTTGGCTTCTTCGCGGCGTTTTTGCGCTTCTACCACAGGATTTTTACTATCCAATTGCAATAAACGCACTTTATCAATCGCAATATCGACATAATCGGTCGTATAATACCAACCTCTGAAAAACCAATCCAAGTCCACACCTGAAGCATCTTCCATCGTGCGGAAAAAATCTGCAGGCATCGGATGTTTAAACATCCAACGTTGCGCATAGGTTTTAAACGCAAAGTCAAATAATTCGCGTCCCAAAATCGTTTCCCGCAAAATATTCAATGAAACGGCTGTTTTATTATACGCGTTATTGGAAAATTGGCGCAAGGATTCCGAGTTTGTCATAATCGGTTCGAGTCGCGCAGGGTCTCCTTTCATATATTCCGCAACATGTGAGGTGGTACGGCGCGTTGGAAAATCGCGTTCCCACTGTTGTTCGGCGATGGTTTCCAAGAACGAATTGAGTCCTTCATCCATCCAAGTCCATTGCCGTTCATCCGAATTGACAATCATCGGGAAATAATTATGACCCACTTCATGGATAATTACGCCAATCATCCCATATTTCGTGCGTTCCGAATACGTTCCATCCTTCTCAGGACGACCGCCATTGAAACAAATCATGGGATATTCCATCCCAATTTGGTCGGTATGCACCGAAATCGCCACAGGATACGGATAGTCAAAAGTATGATGTGAATACCATTTCAACGTATGCGCCACCGCTTTCGTAGAAATGCGCTCCCACAACGGATTGCCCTCTTTCGGATAATACGACATCGCCATCACAGGTTTCCCAGTCGATTGCGGCACGCCCATTGCATCCCAAATGAATTTCCGAGAACTTGCAAACGCAAAATCACGGACATTTTCCGCTTTGAAAACCCACGTTTTATTGGAGGAAGCCCGTTTACCTTCTGCTGCTTTTGCTTCGGCGGGCGTGACAATCATCACAGGTTCGGTCGCGGTTTTGGATTTTTCCAAACGCGTTTTTTGTTCCGCGCTCAATACAACATCAGGATTTTGCAAAACACCAGTTGAACCGACAATATGATCCGCAGGAACGGTCAATGCCACTTCATAATTTCCAAAACTCAATGTAAACTCGCCCGCACCCAAAAATTGTTTGTGTTGCCAACCCGTCACATCGCTATACACGCACATACGCGGAAAAAAATGCGCAATCGTGTATAAATAATTATTGTCTTCCGCAAAATATTCATATCCAGCGCGTCCGCCCACCTTCATACGGTCATTCACATTGAACCACCATTTAATTTTGAACGAAAAAGATTCGCCTTTTTTCAAAGGTTTGGGCAAATCAACGCGCATCATGGTTTCCACAATCTTGTACGGCAAGGCTTTATCGCTCATATCGCGCACGGTTTCGACTTTGAAACCACCGTCGTAATCTGGGAAAACGTGTTTGAATTGTAACGCCGTCATCTTGTCAGATAACTTTGTTGGGTCCGCTTTTTGAGCAAAACCACCTTTTTCCATATTATTCTGGTCAAGTTGCAACCATAAATACGTCAAAACATCAGGCGAATTATTCGTGTACGTAATCGTTTCATCGCCCGACAATTTTTGCGTTTTGTCGTCGAGTTCGATTTGCATTTTGTAATCGGCTTGTTGTTGCCAATACTCATGTCCGGGTGCGCCCGAACCAGTGCGATACGCATTCGGTGTCGGTAAAATTTCTTCTAATTGACGAAATTTGTCTTTGAATGGTGCACCCTGACCATACAAAACAGACGAAAGGCTCAATACGCAACCTAACATCCAACAGGTAGATAGACTTCGATTCATGCTTCTAACTATAATTAAAAAATGAAGATTTGAAATTACACCCAAAAATACAAAAGATACCGATAAAAAGGATTAGATGCGTGAAAAAGTTTATTTTTGAGAAGAAAAATGGTTTTAATGTTCCACATAGAACATCAAAATTCCATGTTCTATGTGGAACATCGCGTATTGTGTCATAGCATCGCTTTTCCATGTTCTATATGGAACATGGAAAATGTCAAGGCGTAACGTTCCATGTGGAACATTGAATAAATAGGTTTATTTGAATTTTTGGGTTCCTATTTCAATTGAAACGGATTTTTGATTTTGATTTTTTCATCAACTCGTTTTTAAATTCAAAAGCAAAATTCGCACACAAAGTGCGGCAAGTTGCAACTTGCCGCACTTTGTTCTACCACTTCTGCTTTCAATTGAAAAGCAAAATTTTGATTTTTTCAGCAACTCGTTTTAAAATTCAAAAGCAAACTTCGCACACAAAGTGTGGCAAGTTGCAACTTGCCGCACTTTTTTCCACCACTTCTGCTTTCAATTGAAAAGCAAAATTTTGATTTTTTCAGCAACTCGTTTTTTTAATTCAAAAGCAAACTTCGCACAAAGTGCGGCAAGTTGCAACTTGCCGCACTTTTCCACCACTTCTGATTTCGATTCAAACGAAATTTTGATTTTTTCAGTACCACATTTTTTAATTCAAACCCAAACTCATAATGTTCTACGTGGAACGTTAAAAAAATTAGGGCGTTTTTATCAACAATTGAAACCCATTGCCATGAATATTGACAATTTCAATATTGGAATCGCCCGCCAAATATTTGCGCAATTTAGTGACAAATACGTCCATACTGCGCGCCGTGAAATAATCATCCTGCCCCCAAATCTTGGTCAACGCCTCTGAACGCGGCAAAATATCATTCACATGATGGCAAAACATTTTCAATAATTGCGCTTCTTTGGGCGACAATTTCGCTGCTTCCGAATCAGGATGTCCTTCCAAACTCAAAATCCGCAACGGATAATTGAAATGATATTTGCCAATCGTATATTCTTTAATTTCATCCCGCGCATCCGCTTTGGGTTGGGTGCGTTTCAAAACCGCTTGGATTCGGAACAACAATTCTTCCGAATTAAATGGTTTGGAAATATAATCATCCGCACCGAGTTTGAAGCCATTCAAAACATCATCTTTCATGGTTTTGGCAGTGAGGAATATCACAGGCACTTCTTTATCGCGTTCTTTGATGTCTTTGGCGAGCGTAAAACCATCTTTTTTAGGCATCATCACATCCAAAATACACAATTTAAATTGGTGATTCCCCTTTTTAAAGGCTTCCCAACCAGCTTGACCGTCTGTCGCCAAGGTCACATCATAGTCATTCATCTCCAAATAGGAGCGCAACACGTCGCCAAAATTAGGGTCATCTTCGACGAGTAAGATTTTCGTATTGTTTGCAGCCATGCTAAAAAAATTTTTTTACGAGGTTTATGCTTAAAATGAATCGCTTTTAGCTCTAATCCTATAACGCTCAAATGTTAAAATTCGTCTGTCAGCACAATATTTTTTTTACACGGGTGTCTAAACTTGGCATTTATCTATCTTTGTTAACTATCAATTCATTTTAAAAAAATGAAATGCTTTTTATTTTTAATCTCTTTTTGGAATGGTACTTTTGCACCATCCGTTCTTGACACCACTTCCAAACCGCTATCCATCGAAATGGTTGCCGTAGAAGGCGGCGCGTTTTCGATGGGGCAATCCGACCCACACATCGGCGGCAAAGGTGTGAGTCGAAACGAACAACCTGTGCGCACGATTGCTTTAAAATCTTTTTCCATCGGCAAGTACGAAGTGACGCAAGCGCAATGGAAAGCGGTCATGGCAACTAAAAATCCATCTAAATTTTCGAGTTGCGATAATTGCCCTGTGGAGCAGGTGACTTGGGAGGATGTCCAAACATTCCTTAAAGCACTCAATGCACAAACAGGTCAAAAATATCGGTTGCCGACAGAGGCTGAGTGGGAATACGCGGCAATCGGGGGCAAAAAAACCAAAAATTTCAAATATAGTGGCAGCAATACCTTAGATGAAGTGGCTTGGCACAGCGAAAATGCCCGCCGAAAAACCCATGAAGTGGGTGGCAAATTGCCCAATGAATTAGGTATTTTTGATATGTCAGGCAACGTTTGGGAGTGGTGTCAGGATTGGTATAGCTTCAGTTATAGCATCATGGATGCCGATAATCCGAAAGGCGCAGCAACAGGTGATAGTCGGATTCAGCGCGGAAGTGGTTGGAATACCTTGCCCAAAACGGCTCGAATCACCTTTCGCGGCTATTTAGAACCCGCCCGACAAGGCAATTTTCTTGGATTTCGCCTTGCACACGATTGAAATGTTCCACATGGAACATCAAGTTTAGGATTGGAAAAGTGCAGGCATACCCCAAAGTGGACAATTTTGCTTTCCTTCGAATTGGACGGCAACCGATATTCAAGCTGCTGGAAGTTCTATACTTAACAAAAACCGTGCTGCTTGGGATGCGATTCCCGCTGATAAAACAGGAACCATTTCTGGTATGTATAAAGGTGTTAAAGTCATTCTACTCAAAACATCTAAACAGCGTTATACAGACGATATTGGAAGTATCTATCCAGATGTAAACCAATAGATATAAGTTTCTTTTTATTTTTAAATACTAAAAAAGATGTATATATTCAAAAATTGTGATTTAAAAAAAGATTTTCCATTTTTAATTCAAGAAGCCAATAACCGGCTTCCGAATGATCCGAATCAAGCCGCACTGATTCGAATCGCCCAAGATCTACTCTTTTTAGATAAACGAGCAACTTTAGATATAATTCAATCCATTCAAGAGTATCAAACGGATATGATGCTTTATGCGATTTCAGCACGTTGTTGGATTCGATTTCCACATAAAAGTTTTATGGAAGCCTTGAAGAAAGAAATCGATCGGTTTAAAACCGATCCAAATTATAAAAGGTTATTGGTGCTTTATGAGGAAGGATTAACGCATTTGGAAGAACTGGAGGTGGAGAAAAGGAAGCGTCGTGAAAGGTCCCAAAAAGACAACTAAGGATGTAAATGTATCCTAAGGAGTTGATTTGAAATAAACGATCCAAACGTAAATAATTGATAATCAGCGCATTCGTATCGAATCAAGGTCGGCGAG
>JBDLWG010000240.1:0-3706 GCA_039804385.1 Bacteroidota bacterium | reverse complement strand
AAATAGATAATGGAATCTTGCAAAGTCGCTTTTGGGAACTTTTTTCGGAGAAAATTTAAACTTTTTGTTTTAATTAATTTTGCTCCTTCGCTAAGATACGTATAATCTTTAATTTCGGACGGGCTTTCAACATAACTTTTTGGTTGGAACGCTCCGATTCCTTCGTAATGCGTGTAATGAATCGGTTCAAAATTTAATTGAACATAATTCGCATAAAACGTTTTTTTATGAGGCGAAAGCGATTTAATAAAAAATAATGCTTGTTCAACTACTGGCATATAAGCATCAGAAGGCTCTATCTGTTCATCCGTATTCATTACCATAACTTCATCTGGCAACGGGTTTAAGCCAATTTGGACTCTTTGTTGTCCCTTAAACCTTTTTTTCAACCATTCAAAAGCGTTATATTCCATGGATGGCACGAAGTGATTGACATCAGGGAGTTTTTTTCTTAAATATTTTAAATAATCTAAATATAATTTCTGCTCAGAAACCGATAATTGATCTAAAAAAGTTTTTTGAGCCGCCCATCTGTCAAACAAATTTTGCCATTTTTGTTGATGACTATTCGAGACATCTATATGACGATACTTTTTTGGGTGAATCTGCTCTATCAATGCCCGATAAGTAGGCGCAGTCAGATAAGGCATCGTTCTTGCCGCAAAAGAATGATGGTCATTCGTGCTTTCGACACCCGTGAAATAGGGTTTTTGGGTCGCATCCAAGCCTATTTCTTGTGCAAAAAAGGCTTCATAATAAGTGGCAACATTCTTATAAGGGGCAGAAATTACGTTGTAGGGAGGTGGAGTCAAATATTCATAGTATTCAAAATCATCATAACTATAATAGACTTCTCCATTATCGCCTTTAAAAAAACCATTAGATGTTAAATGGTCAAATCGCTTTTTTAAATGGAACATTAACGAATCGCCTTGTTTGAAATATAAATTTAAATCATCTAATTTATTCAATTGATAATGAGGTACATAGGCTGCTTTGAAAAACTGATTCTCTTTCAACCATTGCCGATTGGGTTCTATATTTTTGGCTAAATGATACGCTGTTCGATATTGATAACCTATCAAAAAACCAAAAACAGTTGCCCATAACAAACTAAGACAAACCGCGTAAATCCCAATTTCAGCTAAAAGGTGATTCCACTTGACTCGGCTATATTGGAATTTTTGAACAGCATACCAGCCTCCAAAAATAACGGCGATAGCGGCAAAAAAACCAAAAAAAGTGACGAATATTGGTAAATTTTTATGAATATTGGTTTTTGAAATCAAATCATACAAATTTTGCGGATAAAAATAACCCGCTAAAAACATCAAAATCGCAGTAATAAGGGTGTAAAAACTAAAATAATGCCCCCGTGTGCGCCACAAATGCGGGTGATGAACCAACAAATAGCGGTCAAAACGCTGCAAAAAAGAAGGCACGATATATTTTGAAATAGCAGATAACATACGTAAGAATTAGGTTTAAAATATTGATAATCAATTTATTATAAAAACATTTGTTTGACAGAACGGCTAATATCTCTAAAATAATCCACCGCAATTTCCTGTTGATGCAGGTGATTTAAAACCATTCCACTCGGAATCGTTGTAGGCGTTTTAATCGTGTAGTAATAACCATGACTTTTCAATTCGGCATTCGGTAAAGTCGCCACTGCTTGTTCCAAAATCGCAGGATTCACAGGAGTCGTTAATTCAAACATATAATAATTATTACCAATTCCAAAATCAGCCCTTTTGCCATTATATTTGATAGTGCCTTCCTCCAAAACAATAATGTTATCTGAAATATTTTCAATTTCGTGTATGTGTTGCGAACTGATTAACAAGCAAATCGGATTGGCAAAACTATGGGCTAAATCTTTTAAATCATTGAGTACCAACGTTTGCGCATTAATATCCAAATTCGCCAAAGGCTCATCTAAAATCAAAATCGCAGGTTTCCATATCAACGCTTTCGCTAATGCGAATCTCAATTTATAGCCGCCCGATAAATGAGACCATTGCGCCTCCGCATAACGCGTCAAGCCCAATCGGGCAATGATAAAATTGACTTCGCGCTCATTATCTGCCCCACAAATGCCATGTAACGCTGCCACATATCGCAAATTATCTTTCAGGGTTCCTTGCCATGGTTGCAATTCTTGGGGTACATAAGACACAAAATGTTTAATCGTCTCCCAACCCAACCTATCACTATTTTGCTGAAACAATGTGAAATCCATTTTGCCTGTATCGGCGGATAATTCGCCTGCAATGATGCGCAAAAGCGTCGATTTTCCATTGGCATTCGGACCGACAATACCCGTAATTTCACCCGTTTTAAAGGTGGCATGAATATCTTTTAAATGGAAGTTGTTGCTTTTGAACGATTTATGAATCCCATTTAATCGAATTGCCAAAGCACGGTCTGTCGGATTCAAGGCTCGTTGAACATGATTTCCTTCAACATCATCTAATAAGCGAAGAATTTGGAATAGATTTTTGCGCCGTTCTTCGGCGGATAGGGGTGTCTCTATATGCGCAAATTGGTGATGCACATCCATAATACGCTGCACATGTTGCGCGTCATTGCTGAAATCTTTGACAAAATCCATCGTGCGCTTGACCGCTAAATCGGCATTATCCGAAGCAATCAGCCATTGAATCTCTTGTTTACGGTCTTGAATTTGCATAAAATTTATATTTGAATAAATCAACAACATTCCTAAGAGAATAATTCCTTCCTAATAGATGTCATTTCAATATAAATTCCACACAAAAAATGGATTATTCGTATATTACTTTCGGTTCTGCAAATAAGCGAAGTGCTTGTTTGGGCGTTTCAAAAATAGGATAATTGGAAATGAACAATTCTTTTTCTTTTTGATTGGAATGTGCCGTTACATTCCGCATACCATAAGTCAAATCCCAAGTTGAAATGTAAGCAAAATCAAATAAATCTGTAATGTAATCACTATTATCATACGTCATCAACCATTGATGTTTGCAATTTTTAAGGCTTTTCGCAAAACGTTCATGGTCAAAACCTTTGTGTAATTTGCCATTTTTGCCATAAAGTGCCGATTTTGTCGCTGAAAAGTAAGGCGGGTCTAAAAAAAGGAACACCTTTTCACCATCTGCTTCTAATAATGCTTCATAATCAAAGTTCGTAATATGAGTATTTTGAATCACCTTATTAAAAGGTGTCAATCGCTCAATGCTCGAAATCGTAAACCTGCCATCAAAGGCTTGTTGCGAAAAGCCGCCCGCTTCTGTGGTGCCCGAAAAGGTCAATCGGTTGAAAATAAAAAAAGCACTTGCTTTTTCTATATCATTAAAATGGCTCATATTTTCACCCAGAAATTGATGTAAATTTTTTCCAATTGGATAATCATTTCGCCACGTATAGACTTGATTTACAACACTTTGCACCTCTTTTTGGCACATTTCCCAAAACTTATAAAGTTCAAAATACAAATCATTTACCCAAAAATGTTTGTTTGGAAATTGCTGTTTCAGGTGTATATACACAGAGCCGCCGCCCAAAAAAGGTTCTCTATATTCATCAAATTTAGGAATAAGAGAAGCAATTTTTTCTGCACTTCTGCTTTTTCCGCCAGGATAGCGTAATGGGCTTTTTATCATATTGCATCATTGATATTAAAACGGGACAAGTCAAAACTGGGCAAAGTTTCAACAAGCAA
>JBDLWG010000239.1:0-6543 GCA_039804385.1 Bacteroidota bacterium | reverse complement strand
CAAACTAAAAAGGTGCGTAGCACCGCAACCTTTGTAGAAAAACGATGGATAAACCCGTTTCGGAGGTGCGTAGCACCGTAACATTGGTGGAATGATGCGAATGTTACGGTGCGACGCACCTTCAAACCGCGATTTGGAACCCTCTTTTCTACCAATATTGCGGTGCTACGCACCTTTTTTTTATTCTGTGGGTAATGGATAGGGTTACAACCTCGACGACTTTAATATAGCATTAATAAATTGATTATCAACTACTTAGCAGGTTTTCGCACAATACCCCATTGACCATTGATGCAAACAGGAATTGCGCCACTCGCGCAATCGCCCGCCTCTGTGAACCGCAAGGGAATCACTTCCGCGCCCGTCGTATTGATAAATCCAAACTGATAATGGAGTCGAACTCGCGCCAAACCCTCCGAAAAAGATTCCGCTTCATCGTATTTCAACGGAACGACTTCTGCGCCTTTTTTGTTCACAAAACCATGAAAATCATGGAGTTCCACCGCCGCCAAACCGTCTCGAAACGGCTGAATTACATCATATTTCAACGGCACTATCCCTTTTCCACTCGCATCTATCGCGCCCATTTTGCCTTTTTGTTTGACATACGCCACTCCATTCACCATCAAAGTTCCCATATCGTATTGAGGCGCGACCAATTCTACGCCGTCTTTGCGCAAGTAACCCCATTTGCCTTTCAACCCAATACGCATTACTCCTTCCGATAATGTGTCAATCCAATGATATTGAATCGGTGCGATTAATTTGCCTTGCCTATCCAAAAGTCCCCACCGATGATGCAACATCACTCGCGCAACACCCCCTTGAAACGGCAATACCGCATCATATTGACATTTTACTAATTCTTTTTTAACACCAATGAAACCCCATTTTTGTTTAATCCGCACAGGCGCGAATCCTTCCGACAAAGGCAAAACATCGTTAAACCACAATTTCGTGATTTCAATGCCTTTCATATTAATAAAAATTCGTTTATTATCCACCTTCATGACCGCAGCAACTCCTTCCGAAAAATGATTGACCTCTTTGTAGCGCACTGGAATCACTTCTTCGCCTTTCGCATTCACAAATCCCCACAAATGGTTGCGTTTAACGCCCGCAACCCCTTCCCAAAACGAACCCACCGCCTCATACGCAGGACTCACCAATTCCGTCCCAAACCGACTGACAAAACCCCATTTTCCATTCAAAAGGACTTCAAACAGCCCATTTTGATATTTTCCGATGAAATCATACCGCAAAAGCGTCAATTCTTTGATATTTTTGTTGCCAACCGCAATCAAACCCCATTTTCGATGGAGGCGCACTTTCGCAATCGAACTATCCACCATCCGAATTTCGTCGTAACGCGGCGGACAAATCTCTTGTCCCTCCGTATTCACAAAACCACAAAGCCCATTTTGATGGATTTTGGCACGCCCGCGTTCAAAAGTGCCAATGCCATCATATTTGACAGGAATGACATCCGTTCCAGCATTGGTGGTCAAACCCCATTTTCCATGAAACATTTTACGAATATATCCATCTTTGAAAATCAATATATTATCCAATTTCAAGGTGGGATGAATCGTCCAATTTAAATCAGGGATTTTGACACCACCTTTAAAGTTGAAGGTATCCATAGGCGCATTTTCCGTCAACGTGTCGTCTAACGGATGCTTCATGTGCGGCGGTGCGTAATGTCGTGTAGGAGGTTGTGACAACATCAAAATTGGGATACAAAGTATCCAACAAGTTAATAGGAATTGATTCATTGCGTTTGCTTTCGCGAAAAATAGGTGGAAAACGAGGCAAAAATAAGTAAAAGAATGTTAATTTTTTACATTTTTAAATATTTAAATCGGATGAGCATAATTCAATTATTTGTAACGCAAATTTCTCGTAATTCAAATCAAAAAAGCTTTAAAAGGTTCAATTGTTGTCAAAATAGGGTTTTTAAATGAATTTTGCATTTTATTGAAAAAATGAATTTTTATCGAATCAAGGTTCTTTCAATTGAACTAACGTCGGCGAGGTTGCAACCCTATCCATTACCCACAGAATGATTATCGGTATTCAAATCATTTTGCAAAATAAAAAGGTGCGTAGCACCGCAACCTTTGTAGAAAATCGGAATTAAAACCCGCATTTGAGGTGCGGAGCACCGTAACCTTTGTAGAAAATCGGAATTAAAACCCGCATTTGAGGTGCGGAGCACCGTAACCTTTGTAGAAACGATGGGAATGTTACGGTGCTACGCACCTCAAACGCGGGTTTTAATTCCGATTTTCTACAAAGGTTGCGGTGCTACGCACCTTTTTGGATTCTGTGGGTAGTGGATAGGGTTTCAAACCTTGCCGACGTTTATACAAATTTTGCTAAATAGTTGGCATCCAATTATTTAGCGGAAAATTTATTTCCCGACTACCAAACGTTTTTCGCTATTATTTTTGTTTCAAAAAGGATAAAACGGGTTCCAAACTTTCTTTTGGACTTTCTTCCATCGGCACATGTCCTGCATTTTTCAAAATCGCCAATGTATCATTCGGCAAATCAGCGTGCCAATGATGGGCATGTTCCACAGGAATCAACAAATCTTGCTCGCCCCATAACACCAAAGTTGGTTGTTGAATGGTTTTGATTTTGGGCAAATTATCCGAAGTTTGAGCAGTGGTCAACCGATCTACGAAGGCTTGCCGATTGCCTGCCCGCAACGTGAGGTCGAAATAGCGGTCAATCAGCGCGGCTGAAACCTTTGTTTTATCAAAATAAACGTTTTCAACACTCATTTTTGCCATAAAACGCGGCGTAATCCATTTCATAATTTGATTTAAAACGGGTGTTCGCGCCAAGCGAAACGCAATCGGCGTACTTTTCGATTGAATCGGATAGCCTGAGGCATCTATCAAAATCAGTTTTGAAACCATTTCGGGTTTTCGGATGGTGAATTGCCATGCAATTTGTCCACCCAAAGAATTGCCGCCTAAAATACATTTTTGGATACCTCGTGCTGCTAAAAATTGTTCTATAAATGTCGTGTAATGCTCCATCGAATAATTTCTGGACAAAAACGGACCTGTCAAACCATAGGCAGGTAAATCCATTCGCACCACTCGTTTTTGGGTTTTGAGCATTTCCGCCCATTGGTCAAAGGTGTGGAGGCTCGAACCCGTCCCATGAATCAAAACCATTGGTAATGAATCATTTACATTCCCTTCATCGCGGTAATGTACGTTCAAACCATTGATTTCCACAAAAGCAGAAGGCGTTGTCGCGTATTTTGGTTTCAAATCTGCAACCGATTTATCCCAGTAACCAAATAAAAGGCATATCAAAACGGTTGCTGCAAGGAGGAAAAACAGCGCAAAACGGAAAATTTTTGATAAAAAAGTCATATAAAGTTATGTTGACTTAAGAAAAATAATTAATGTATGGTAGTCGGGAAATTGATTTCCAGCGAATCGCGGGAAATCAATTTCCCGACTACAATGTGTTACTGGCTTAATTCAAAATGCGCCCCACTGGATACAATTGATGCGTCACTTCGTAGTAAGGCGAATTTTTATGAATAAAATCCAATTGCGCCGCGCCAGAACGGGCAAATTCGGGTTCTTTAGCGCGTTTTTCTTCCAATTTTCGACGCAAATCGGGATTTTTTTTCAAAATTTCTGCTGCCAAAGGTTCAAAAACGTAATCGGAGAAACCTTCTTTTTGCATTAAAATCCCATCAAAAAAATTCCAACAAAAGTAAGAATCGGGTGCTTGCGGCTCCAACATTTCTACAATGAACCGATTAGCAACTTGATTTGTCCGAATCCGATAATCCCCTTTTCGGAATTTGCGCTGCATCCGCACAGGTTCAACCTGCACTTGACTGTGCAAATAATGTCCTTCATACGGAAAAGAAGTCGTTTTAAAATCCCGAATATAATACATTTCTACATCAATCGTATCATCTTCTTCTAAAATCTCTATGCGTACTCCATTGATTTGCAATCGTTCTGCCACTTCTGCATACGCTCTTGGCAAAATGTAAGCCGTTGGTTTTTGAACCGTTAGGAACGGTTTGAAATGTGGGAAATAAGGAATTGCTTTCGTGTAAGGCGCTTTTCGGTCATACCAAAGTTGGAGCAAATTAGTAACACTACTTTGCTTATATTTGGCTTCATAACCTTTGAAAATCAATGACTTGCGTTGTGACGTATCCAATTTCCAATGAATATCAAAGTTTTTTTGCAAAATCGTGGCTTGGGCAGCTTGTTTCCGTATTTTAATGATGTTAAAACCTTGATTATCAATCAATTCGCAAAACGTGTGCATCAATAATCGAGTTGCTTGCACGCGGTCTTTAAACGGTTTCAACATGTGCGTTTCTGACATAAACCCAAGCGTGTGATGCAACGCGGCAAACCCAGTGGAATAGCGCGGCAAATCTAAAAAACCCGTAATCCCTCTATCGGGCGTTTCCTCAAAATTGATGTAAGGACACATTTCTTGCTGTCGCTTTTTCATGCCTTCATAAAGCAGAGGCAAAACGCTATCTTGTTGAAAACGACCGAGTAATGAATGTAATTTATCTGATTGTGTGGGCAAAAGCGTCATCGTGTATTGATAATCGGCTCCATTGGAAACGTGCGTATCCAACAACAAATCGGGCATCCATTGGTTATAAATTTGAAGAAAAGTGCGTGTATTTTTCGTATCGGCTTTGGTGAAATCGCGGTTTAAATCCAAATTTTTAGCATTTCCCCGAAAACCATAGCTTTCAGGTCCGTTTTGATTGGTGCGTGTTGTCGAATTGCGGTTTAAAACGCCATCAATATTGTAAAATGGCACGACCAGAATAATTGCCGTTTCTAAAACCTGTTTGCGCTTGACCGAATCCAACATCAAATCGCGGATGAAAAGCATGGAAGCATCTGCGCCATCAGGCTCGCCCGCATGTATTGCATTGTTAATCAACCAGATACACTTATTTTTTTTTGTTGCATATTGTGGAGAAGCTTTCATCGCATCGTCCGAAACGACTAACAAATGGAGGGGCAATCCACAATCCGTGATGCCGCGTGTCTCCAAACGCACGTATTTGGGGAAAGTTCGGCTCAATTTTTCGTAAAAAGAAATCCCTTCTGTGTGTGTTGCTGTTTGCAACCCGCGCCCGCGTTCAAACGGAGTGAGGAGCGAATCGGGGGATTTTGGGAGTTGCGCCCGCAGGTTGGCAACCCAAAAACAAAAAAAAATACAAGTTAGGTCGTTTTTAAACATAGTTCTTCAAGGGAGTTATTGAAACATCATTTTCAATTCATCAAAAATAAGCGCAAATTCGCAAAAAAATTGGAATTTACGCCAGACAACCTTAATTTTGACAATTTTTAAATCAAAGTTGTGTAAATTATACGACATTCAAAATGTAACCTAATCTCAATATGATAAAAGATTTTCAAGTATTCAAAACAGAACTAAAAAACCATGTGTGGACGCAATTAGACCAAACGCCTGTGATTTTGCGTCGTTTTGGGGCCAATAATATGACGATTTTAAAAGTTATTTTACCCATTTTATCGGATTGGAAGGCTGCTCAACAGGCTTTTGACGCAGGTAGTATCTCCGCAGAAGTCTTGTTACAACAACAAAAGTCAATGCAGGAACGCTTATCTCAAAATATAGCTGCTTTACAAATCGTTGATTTTCACCCAGTTGTATCAAAGTTGTTTACTGAAAAGGATGTGATTGCGCCGCCGTCGAAAGAAACCTTGATGTTTCGACCTGCCGAAATCCCAGATACGCCTGGGATGCGCACCGAAACGGCGCGACATGAATTTAAACGCCAATTAATGTTTTGTCAAGATGCGTTGGAATTGGGTGATTATGCGAAAGCGTATGAATTTGCGGAGAAAATTCGCAGTACGATTGAACCTGAATCGCCTCATGTATATGAATATTTGTTGATTAGTTTTTTCAAAATGAATGGTGCCTCTGAGATTTTAAAAGACGCTTTTCAAAAAAATGGGGATAAATTAAAACATATTCAATTATATATCAAGCGTTGTCGTCAACTCGACCCTGAAGGCAAGGAACGCGCCAAAGTGATTGAGCAAATTGGGGCGGAATTAATGGCGTTTTTGGTTCAAAAATATCAAGATATTCATTATAATTATATTGCGACAGGCAGTTTTGAGGAGTCTCCGCAACGAAAATTGGCTTTTCAAATCCTCGAAATGGGGGCGCGTTTGGCAAATGATGCGTTTAAAGGCTTATCGGTATCTGGTGCGTTTGCGAAAATGGCTTTATTGGAGTTGGAAGGCGGTGGACAATTCGATTGGCTTGGTTTTGAAAATAATGGCATTATCAAAAATTTGTTTCAAAATTATGATGCGTTATCATTGCGTTCTACCTTGTTGAAAGTGGAAACGGAGGCATTAGATGAAACAGGTCAACGCCCTGCCGCAGACCGTTTGTATTTCCATTTGATGCATCAATATTACGCATTGCCCCTCAAAACAAGTGAAAATGAAGGTTTAGAAGCCCGTTTATCGGTGATTC
>JBDLWG010000238.1:0-5112 GCA_039804385.1 Bacteroidota bacterium | reverse complement strand
TCCTTGTCGCTTCGCAACGTGGTAAAATACGAACGAGTAACATGTTTGTTATTACAGATGATGGACGGATTGAATATGTTGGGCGCAAATCGGAATTAAGTATTAGCGATTATTCTAAATTTAACTCTTAAAATAAGAAAACTTCGTAGTCGGGAAATTTATCAAGCAATTGCTGTTATGCACCACTCCAATGAAATTAAAAATTATCTCGTCTGCACTCTTGGCAGATTACAAAAAGCAAGCGCGCCCAGATGCCGAGCAAATTTTCCATCATTTAGTGGATAGCTCTTTATCTGCGGATACATTTAGTTTTTACACCTCTGTATCTGCGGTTTTTTCTTCTAAAATCGAAGGTGAAAATATTGAATTAGATTCTTACATCAAGCATAAAAAATTGGGTATCAAATTTTTAGCAGATTATACCCGCAAAATTGATGACCTTTATGCGGCTTATGCTTTTGCCCAAAAACATCCTTTAAATCCTACAAATCTTTCAAAAGCCCATCAATTTATCACCAAAAACATCCTTGTCGCTTCGCAACGTGGTAAAATACGAACGAGTAACATGTTTGTTATTACAGATGATGGACGGATTGAATATGTTGCAGTGATACCCAAACAGGTTAAAATGGAATTGAAAAAGTTACAGGATGATATTAAGCAGTTGATAATCAATAATTTAAGTTTTCAAGAAACGTGTTTTTTTGCCTCCATGATACACCTTGTTTTTTTGAAAATCCATCCTTTTGATGATGGAAATGGACGTACAGCCCGTTTATTAGAAAAATGGTTTTTGGCAGAAAAATTGGGTTCTCAGGCTTGGTTTGTGCAGTCCGAGAAATATTATTATCAGCAACATCGGACTTATTATAACCATATTAGGCGATTGGGTTTAGAATATCCAACCTTGGATTATGGGCAAGCAATGCCTTTTTTGCAACTGTTGCCGCAATCTTTTTAGCAAGATTACAGCAAGAAGTAGTTGAGTTGAAATAAGCTATCAAAATGTAATTCATTGATAATCAATTTATTAATATCGAATCAAGGTTGTAACCCTATCCATTACCCACAGAATCAAAAAAGGTACGTAGCACCGCAACCTTTTTTGATTCTGTGGGTAGTGGATAGGGTTGCAACCTCGCCGACGTTGGCACGTTTTTTTAATCGTTTATTACAACGCAACTACTTATTGGTTTGATTTTTTTAAATCAAACCAATACAGCCTTAATTCCTTCATTCCTGATTCAAAAAATAGATACAAAATTATTTAGGAAAAACCGAAAATTGCCTGTTTTTATAATCTTGTAATGCTGCTAATTCATTGATAATCAATTCATTCCAATATTGTTGTTGGGCGGCATTGATGCCATGTGAAGTGGCGGCATCATAAGCGCGTTGACGAGCAAAACAATCATTGCGCGTTTCTTGAATGATATTTTCAACCATTTCATTGCAATTGACAGCCATCAATTTTGTTAATTGCAATTTTTTGCGCATTTGACGGGCGTAGATTTCGCCCAAATCAAAATGTTTTTGCTCATGTGTCAGCAATTCCGCCGTCGGATTTGGTTTTATCCAAGACGCATTTGGATAAAATCGACAAATAATTTCTATTTGTAACTCATTGTCATTCAACCATTCCCATCGATTGCTGACCGAATAAGAAGTCGATGCTTGATAAGTCGAATTAAAATCAGCTTGTGCCAAATAATCCGCAGGCGATAACGCATATCCTTCAGTCCAAGCCATAAATGGCGGATCCACAGGATGATGCGAACTGGTTAATAATAAACAAATCGCTACACAACTTGCCGCAAGTTTCAAACTTGCGGCAAGTTGTGCTGCATAACTTGCGACAAGTTTTTTAATTATAAAATGTTGATTATCAACATTTTGATTATAATTCGGCATCTGCCAAATCTTTGACCACTCGTTCAGATGGTTCGACATGGATTTCAACTTTTACTTTTTTGCGCCCTTTTAGGTTTTTCCATTCAGTGGCAGCATCGTTTAAAATATGTAGAATATCCCAGCGCGTATTTTTATCTTCTTTTGATAAAAAATCATCATATGATTTTAAAACAAAATGAATGGCTTTAAAATCGTCCATCCAAGACAAATCGCACAATAAATCAAACAAAGCATCCATATTTTCCCCGAAATACTCTGGAAAATGCAATGGTTTGGAGATTTGGCGGAAAAAATCTCGAGTTGTAGTACTTTTTTTGCCGTCTATTTCGACAATAACTAACCCTTCACTCGGCTTATGCGCATAGGCATGTTTTAAAATTTTAAAGTTGGACATGTTGCAGGATGTATTATTTCATTTCAATAAAAGTTCGATAATGATCACTCGTATAATAGGCTTTGACGGGCGATGTAATCAAGCGTTCTGCACCCCGATTTCTACCTTGAATTTTAGGATTTACATCCCATTCTTGGTAATTGACGCGCCGATTGACTTCATCTTTTTGCGGCAATCGCTTTTCGTAATTGCCAAATCGCCTTCCGCCTTGATAACCGTTTGGCGCAACCCCATTTTCCCGAACATATTTCAATACTTTAAATGCTTTTGTTGGAATACGCGTATCGGTGGAGACATTTGGCGGCAGTTGCGGGGCTTGATTCGGTGGGGGGCGTGTACCTGCTGCAATCGGTGGTGTTGCAAGGTCGGAACGCGGCGTTCCTGTTGCAAGGGTCGGGTTCGTTGCAATGGTGACTGGCGTGACGGCTTTATCCACAGTGGGCGCGTCTTTGGGTTTCGCAACATTGGTGCAACCCAAAAGCAGCGTCAAAAAAAATATAGGTATTTGAATCAGTCGAATCATGTATCAATTATTGGTGAACAATCGCATATCAAAGTCCAAATGTACGGTAATTGTGGAATTTTTGTTATTTTGTGTTTCAAAAATATCGCGATTTTAAACTTGAATGGGTTTAATGGAGTGGATTTTGTGGATTTTTTGATAAAAAAATCTATAAAATCCACTCCATTAAACAAATCCAAGTTTAAATTTATCGTTTGCGTTTTTTAGAAATTGCGGCAGCTTCTGCGGCTAAATCGCGTTTATTGCCTGTATCGGTCAATCGAAAAGCAATGCTTTCAATGCTTTTCAAGGAATCCATCCGCATGAATTGCGCTAAGGTAATCTGATAAGACCCCACTTGATTGAAAAACGCATTTTCTTGTAAAATGATTTCAACATCACAATTATCACCACTGCATTTCCCTGCGGATTTGCCAGTTCGGTCACTCAAATCAAGGCTTAATGTCTGATGAATGCGTTGATTATCAGGAAATTGTGTATAAATTTGCGTATAAATATTTCGATAACTGTAATCCGCCCTGTGTTTGACGCGCAACACCATATCGTATAAAGCCATCGTATCTTTGATTTTAAATCCGAAATTTAAGGTATCTTGATACGTCCATGTTTTGGACGCAGCAAAATCATATTTTTTATCACATAAGTTGGTTTTGCCGCACGCGCTCCATAAAAAAAGACTGCATACGCTTAAAAAAAATGGATTCCTCATGAATGTGGTTTTAATTAAAATTTTTAAAATAATCAATAACAACGTTTGGAGGGTTTGAAACCCTCCAAACGTTATACGAAAGTTTATACGGTTCGACAACAACGTTTGGAGGGTTTGAAACCCTCCAAACGTTATACGAAAGTTTATACGGTCAGGAACGTTTTTCAACGTTTTTTAATTGTTGAAAACAGCCTAAAAAAAACTTGGCGCAAGTTTGCACTCACGCCAAGCCATATACTCATTTTACACAATATATTACTTTGACATTTTTACAATTTTGCCTAAACCTGCTTTCTGAGTGCCAACAATGACCTGAATCATATACAAGCCTGCTGCCCAATTTTCTGTAATCATCTCAACTCTATGTCCGTTAATCGCTTGGCGGTGGATTTCGCGTCCGAAAGCATCCGTAACGCTGATGTAATCGCCTGTATGGAAATTCAAGGTCAAATCCCTAAATTCGATAAATAAATTATCAGAAGTCGGATTTGGATAAACCAACGCATTCAAATTTTTCAACAGTTCATTATTACCCACCTTTGTAATCGTAATCGTATTGGTAACGGAATCGCGGCAATTGCCCGCAGAAGTTACAATCAATTTAACGGTGTATGTTCCGTTATAACGATAGGCATGGGTTGCATTAGCGGTGGTTCCCAAACTGGTTGTATCGCCAAAATTCCATGAATACGTATTACCATTCGTAGAAGTATTCGTAAACGTTGCATTGCCACCCAATGAAGTCGCTGTGAACGCTGCAATCGGTTTCGGATTCACCGTAATTGTAATATCAACACTGTCTGTACAACCTGCGGCATTGGCTACTACTACTTTGTAGTTACCACTTGTTTTTGCAACCACAATGCTATCGGTTTTTAGACCTGCTGGAGTTGTCCAACGATAAGTGACTCCATTTCTGGCGCGTAAAACCGCGCTGTCACCTTGACAGAAAGTAGATACACCTATTACACTCAAACCTGCACTTGGGCGTGCATTGACGGCTATCATTCTGGAAGTGCTATCCACACAACCTGCTGCATTCGTCACGGTTACTTTGTACGTGCCTGCTGTTTTGACATGGACACTTGCCGAAGTTGCTGCGGTTGACCAAGCGTAAGTTGCACCGCCACTTGCTGTTAATACAGTACTATCGCCTGCACAAATCGCTGTTGCCCCTGCAATCGCTGCTGTTGGACGTGCATTCGTTGTGATTGCAATCATTGAACTATCGACACAACCGCCTGCATTCGTTACGATTACTTTGTAAGTACCTGCGGTTCTTGCTGTGATATCTGCACTTGCTGCGCCAGTTGACCAAGCGTAGGTTGCGCCGCCACTTGCGGTCAATACCGTACTGTCACCTACGCAGAAAGTCGTTGGACGATTGTTGGCAATCGCAACCGTTGGACGTGCGTTTAACGCAACCGTTACCATCGTGCTATCCATACAACCTGCAGCATTTGCCACTTTCACTTTATAAATACCTGCTGTTTTCGCTGTAATGGAAGCAGTTGCTTCACCTGTTGACCACATATAAGTTGCGCCTCCGCTTGCCGTCAATACACTGCTATCGCC
>JBDLWG010000237.1:0-6222 GCA_039804385.1 Bacteroidota bacterium | reverse complement strand
CCCAAATTTGCCCAAATCGGCAGGGTCGAAATACGTTTTTTGTTGAGACATGATTGTATTTTTAAATGAAAACTTTTCTGAAACGCAAACATAATAGGAATTTGTTTAAAAATCTTGACCTAAACCAAAAATAGTTGCTTATTTCGATGCAGATTCAAAACCTTTACCTATTTTTGTCACTGTCTTAAACGAAACCAATTTTTAGATATGTTTCAAAATACCTGAATATTGGCTCTAAGCGAAATGAATCAAATTTATATTAAACGTTAACTGTATGAAAATCAACCAGTTAAGTAGCCTTTTTCTGGGACTACTCTTACCTATTTTCTCTTGGGCGCAAGGGAATAAAGTCGATTTTACGCTCAAAGGCAAGGTGACGGATGGCACCGAATCCGTGATTGGCGCAAGCGCAGTCTTGAAAAACACTGGTTTGGGGGCTATCACCGATGTTGATGGAAATTACGAAATCAAAGGTAGTTTACCAGCAGGTACGTACCAATTATTGGTAAGTTTTATAGGAAAATCGGCACAATCCCGCCCAATTGACCTTGTTGCCAGCACTTCTACCTATACCGAAGACGTAACTTTGGGTGTTGACGCACTCAATTTAACGGAAGTAGTGGTTTTAGGTTCGTCGGTTTTGCAAGAACGGAAGCAATTGGGTAATGCGATGACAACCGTTCGCGCAGACCAATTGAGTCGCGCAGGCACAGGCGATGCGATTCAAGCCTTACAGGGTAAAGTCGCAGGTGCGCAGATTTCTCAAAACTCAGGAGACCCTGCGGGTGGGATTTCCGTGCGTTTGCGCGGTGCAAAATCATTGTTAGGTTCGTCAGAGCCCCTTTATGTCATTGACGGCGTGATTTCTAACAATGGAACCGTCAACTTGACGAATGCCAATGTGGATGGAGGAAGCACCTCTGCGATTGGTCAAAATCGGATGGCGGACATTAATCCAAATGATATTGAGTCGTTAAACGTCATCAATGGAGCTGCGGCTGCTGCGATTTATGGGTCTCGCGCTGCGAATGGGGTGATTGTCATCACGACCAAACGCGGTAAAGTAGGCAAACCGAAAATTGCGTTTTCGTCTTCGATTTCGCAAAGCAGCTTGCGCAAAAAGTCGTATATGTCCACTTATGGCAAGCAATTCCATCCGAATAGCATCAATGACCCTGCTGCGGCGGGTTATATCAATCCAGCATTATCGACTTTGTATCCCCTTGCGAAAGCGGGTAACATTAATACGGATGTGATTGATGTATGGACGGGTTTAGTCGATGTGAACCGCCAAGATTATCAAGACCAAATTTTCAGACCTGCCACTGGAACGGATAATAACATTTCGGTTTCTGGAGGCAATGATGATACCCGTTATTATGGCTCTTTGAGTTATATGAAAAATGAAGGTATTATTCAAAATACTGATTTTCAAAGAGTTAGTGGACGGATTCGATTAGACCAAAAACTTTCTAATTGGTTGAATGTATCCGCAGGTTTGATGTATGCCAATAGTTCAACAAATGAATTGCCCAATGGTAATGTGTTTTTTAGTCCAATCAACTCCATTAATATTACAAATAATATTTTTACATTGGATGCAAAAGACGCATCTGGCAACTATCAAGCGGTTGAAAGATTGGCGCGTATCAACCCATTGAGCATCATTGATGGCGTTAAAAATACACAAATCACCAATCGCACGATTGCCGATTTGCAATTTACAGCGCATCCGATGGAAGGTTTGACCTTATCGTACCTATTTGGTATTGATAATGCCAACCAATTGGGACGCAATTATAGCCCGATTTACCCTTATGCGGTAAATCCAGCGTATTTTAATAAAGGTTATGTTGCCAATAACACGGCGATTACGAGTTTGATTAACAATGATTTTACGGCTACTTATGCCAAAGCGTTTGGAAAATTCACCACGAGTACGGTTGCAGGTTTCAATCATCAGTATTCACATGACCAAATTTCGATTACCGAAGGACGCGATTTAGCTCCTTTTGTAACGACCGTAAATGGTGCTTCGGTGGTACTTGCGCCGCGATTTGCGGATGTACCGAGTGTTTTGATGGGTGGTTTTATCCAAGAAACGTTTGGTTATGCAGACCGTTTATTTTTGACACTTGCAGGTAGGGTTGATGCGTCTTCTCGTTTCCCGACCGAAACGCGGACGAATTTTTATCCAAAAGTAGGTTTGAGTTATGTGGTTTCTAATGAATCTTTTTTCAATGATTTGAAAAATACGATTGACAAATTGCGTTTACGCGCCTCTTGGGGACAATCAGGCAATTTGACAGGTTTGGGTGCATATGACCGTTTCAATTTATTTAATACGGTGTCTTTCAATGGTTTAACAGGCATCAATGCCCGTACCGCCTTAGCAGACCCGAATATCAAAGTGGAAAAAAATGAAGAATTAGAGTTGGGCGCGGAATTTTCGTTGTTCAAAGATATGGTCACAGTTGGGTTTTCTTGGTACCAACAAACCGCTAAAGATTTGTTGTTGAACGTTTCGACTGCGCCTTCACAAGGTGGTTCGAGCATCAAAACCAATGCAGGAACACTTGAAAACAAAGGTTATGAGTTGACGCTTGGGTTTACACCCATCAAAACCAACAAAATGACTTTAAATGTTTTTGGTACGTATAGCAGAAATGATAATTTAGTAACCTATGTACCGTTTGGGGCAACTTCGATTCCCAATCCAGCAGGTGCGCCGATTTATTTGATACAAGGTGCGCCCGTAGGTGTTATGTATGGTACTTTTTACGCAAGAGATTTGAGTGGCAATATTTTAACGCGCCCTATCAAAGTGAATGGTATCAATGGTACGACAACACAGGTGATTACACAATTGCCTCAAGTAGAACGCGGTGCGCCTCAAAATACGTTGATAAGTCCTTTTGTGTATAATGCATATCGGGATGCGAATGGTCAAGCCGTCATCACAGGTACGAATGCGACGGCACAGCGCAAAATTATTGGCAACCCGAATCCGCGTAATATCTGGTCAACAGGGTTGAATTTCACGTATGGTCACCTTGCCGTACGCGGTTTATTGGACGCTGTGAGTGGAGTTGAAATGTTTAATGCTGATAAACGGACGCGTAATAATGTTGGTTCTGGTTATTTGGCAGAACAAGAATTAAGAGGCGAAGTGCCGCGTGGAACGATTGCCGCTTTAGCGGGCATTGAAGAATGGCGTGTAGATGATGCCTCTTTTGTGAAATTGCGCGAACTTTCATTATCCTATAGTTTTGGAAAAGTTATCAAAGGAATGAGTGACCTTGAAGTGGGTGTTGCAGGACGCAACTTGTATTCTTGGGATAATTATTTCGGATACGACCCAGAAACCAATGCAGGTGGACAAAGTTCGGTATTAAGAGGCATTGATTTTGGCAATGTGCCGATTCCGCGTACAATTGTAATGAGTTTGAAAGCTAATTTTTAAATCATTGGAAAGTGGTATAGCAATATTAAATAACGTATTCAGTATCATTTGTGTTTAAAAAAGTATAAAAAGAATGAATTTTAAAATAAAATTTTGCCTTCTTGGTTCAGCGTTTGCCCTTAGCATGCTGTCTTCTGGTTGTAGCATCAAAGAATATACAGACCCGTCTTCCATTTCAGATAAAAACGTTATTTCGACGGTGGATGGACTTTTTGGTTTGTGTAATGGGATGCAATATCGTTTCACGGTAGGTCGTCAAAGTCCCCTGTATCAAGGCTTTTCCGCGAGTGGTTTGAGCTCTGGCGAATTAAGAGTCTTGAATTTGGGGAACACCGATGAAGTGAATCTCAGCACGGGTGGTGTTTCGGTCGTGCCAAGTAACAGCATTACCACAGGCTTGTGGACGCAATCTTATTTGTTATTGAACGAGTCGAATCGCTTATTAGACCATTTAGCGGTTGCCACCAATAGCAATACGAGAGCCGTCTTACAAGGTTATGGCAGTATGTATAAAGCATTGGCATTAGGCACTTTAGCGACTTATTTTGAAAAATTGCCCGTAACCATTGGCAAAAACCAAGTATTCGTAACGCGCAATGAAGCATTAGTCAACGCAGTTGCCTTACTCAGTTCGGCAGAAGCGGCATTCGTTGCTGCAACCGCAGCAAGTGCATCCGAGGTAGCGGCGGCGGTTGCTAAAGTTGCACCTGGCATTGATTTGAAAAATTCGTTAATTGCTTTGCAAGCGCGGTATAATATCATGTTAAAAGATTATACCAAAGCATTGGCAGCAGCGAATAAAGTGGATTTAACGAAAAAATCAGGTTTCCGTTATGATGCGGTGAATGTGAATCCTATCTTTTTCGTCACGTATTCCAACCGAAATGTGGTTGAACCGACGAATAAAGCATTGGGTTTACCCGCGAATTTAGCACCGGACACCTTGGATAAACGATTGCCGTTTTATTTAAATCCTGCGGCATCGGGCACCGTAAATCTTGGATTTGGCTTTGCACGCAGTAATGTTTCTGAAATCCCTGTTTATCTGCCGGGTGAAATGCGGTTAATCAAGGCAGAATGTTTGGCACAAACCGATTTGACGGCGGCAACCACCGAATTAAATGGGGTGATTAAGAAAAAAGCAGCAGATGATGCTTGGGGTGTTGGTGCAGACCTTGCAGGCGGTTACACAGGCGCGGCAACGAAAGAGGCGATTTTGGCAGAAGTGTATCGTCAACGGTGTATTGAATTGTGTAATGCAGGTTTGCGTTTGGAAGATAGTCGCCGTTTAGGTCGTCCTGGGCCCGATGCCGTATCGGGGAAAGAACGCGGACGCGATTTCATGCCTTACCCGCAAACAGAGCGTGATAACAATAGTAATACGCCGCCAGACCCTGCGAAATAATGGATTGAATCCCAATATACAGCTCCTAAATGATTTGTGAAGATAAACGTGCGTCAAGTTTCAAACTTGACGCACGTTATGCTCGAATTTATTTACAAATCATTTAGGAAATGTATAGAATGATGTAAAATGCTTCGTAAGCGGGAACTAAATTTCCCGACTACGAAGCGTTTTGCATTACCAGTCATATTTTTTGATAATGGATTCCACTTTTTCAATCGGTAGTTCAAGAGCCTCCGCAATCGTTTCAATGCTGACTCCTGCCGTATGAAGCTTTAACACCGCATTGCGCTTTGTTTTATCAATAATCTCTTGAGCATCAATCTCAATATTGTGATTTCGGCTCGCAAGGCTGTGGAGATGATTCAGATACGCATTATATTTTTTGCGTTCTTCTTCTGGGAGCTTCATCGAATCCAATTTCTCGTTCGCTTCTTGGATACCTTTGGCTCGAAAGGAGTCTTTGATTTCGGCATTTTTCAGAAAATAGACCCATTCATCTAAAGTATCCTTGACCTTATTCCGAAATTTGCCTGTTTTAATAATCCAATATTCGGGAAAAATTTCATAGACTTGCGCCTTATCATACGCTTTTTGCTGCTTTGGGGACAGTCCTAACACATCGTTCAAGTGAAGCCCTTTGAATTGAGTCGTGCCGTGATACACATAATCTTTCCCTTGCCCCAAATCAAAATGCGCAATCGTGACCGAAATCACTTTTTTGACTTGGGCATAGGAATCACTTTCTTTCATGTGCTCCGCGATGGATTTGGAAACCCCAAATAAAATGCGATGAAAATAATCATATTCCTGCGTACTTTGAATCTCAATAATGATGAGTTCCTTGTCCGCTTTTTCAATGAGAATATCCACACGGTTGAATTTATCATCTTCCGTTTCTTTGTTGGCTTCACTTTCCAGAATCTGTCGAATCAGAACATTGTAACCCAATAATTCCGACAAAAAGCCTTCTACGATGTCAAAATTGGCTTTATGGCGAAGCATTTTTTTCATCGCCCAATCGAATCGAACTAATTTTTTGGACATAGCATGATTTTTTGCAAAGATAATCCTTTTATTTTACGCGACTCTATTTTTTGTAAAAAAGTTAAGTTATTGATTTTCAATAAGTTGAATTTCAGCTGCCGTCAATTCGTAGAGTGCGTACACGGCGGCATCTATCGCTTTGTCTGTTGCGGTGATTTGCATTTGCACGTTTTGATACGTATTTTTGGAGGATGCAAACATTTCACGCCATTCTTTTTGCGCTTTCAATGGAATGGTTCTTTTTTGTTTTTCCAATGTTTTTTTAAACGCTGCAAAATCGCCTTCATGCCAACTTTCGATGGCTCGA
>JBDLWG010000236.1:0-5166 GCA_039804385.1 Bacteroidota bacterium | reverse complement strand
CGGATACCTAAATCAAAATGAATCAAAAAAAAGTATTATTTAAAATACATGCATTCTTAACGCATTGGCAACAATGGATGACCAAGATACAATTTGTGTTTTTATTATCAGTGGTTGTTGGAATGAGCGCAGGGCTTGCCGCTGTTTTATTGAAAATAGCGGTGCATACCATTTCCAATATGGCGCAACATCCTATTATCGTTGCTCATTCCAACCTTTTGTTGCTTTTTCCTTTGTTGGGGCTTGGACTCACTTATTTCATAATTCAACGCATTTTGGGTGGTCAATTAATCAAAGGTTTGGCTCCACTCCATTTTGCGATTGCGCAAAATAACAGCATCATTTCGCCACAACAGACTTATGCTCAATTAGTTACGAGTCCAATAACGGTAGGTTTGGGCGGCTCTGCGGGACTTGAAGCCCCCATTGTCATTACGGGCGCAGCATTGGGTTCTAACTATGCAGATTATTTTCAACTCAATTATGCAGAACGCACCTTACTTTTAGCTTGTGGTGTTGCGGCAGGCATTGCATCGGCATTCAACGCGCCCATCGCGGGCGTACTTTTCACGATAGAAGTCTTAATTTTGGACATCAGCACCACAGGATTCATCCCATTATTAATAGCTGCCGCGAGTGGCGCGTTAATGTCCAAAATCATATTACAAGAAGGTGATATTTTAAGTTTTCAATTACAAGCCCCATTCAATTACCATAATGTGCCTTTTTATGTGGTTTTAGGGTTATTATCAGGGTTTATGTCCGTTTATCATGCCCGTTTGTTTGTGAAAGTGGAACAATATTGTCGTCATTTAAGTCCGAATCCCTATTTGCGGATGCTTTTTGCTGGTTGGATGTTAGCCTTAATTCTACTTTTTTTTCCAAGCCTATTTGGAGAAGGTTATAATAGCATTAAAAGCCTTGCGCAGATGCACCCACAAGACCTTTTTCAAAAAAGCATTCTTCGTAATGTTATCACAAATGATTGGTTATTATTGTGTTGTATCAGTTTAGTGATGTTTTTCAAAACGGTTGCCACTGCCATCACACTGGGCGGCGGCGGCAATGGAGGCAATTTTGCACCTTCTTTATTTGTGGGTTCGTATTTAGGATTTTTGTATGCCAAATGGATTAATCTATTGAATATCAGTCAATTACCTGTTGCCAATTTTACGATTGTGGGCATGGCAGGAGTGTTGAGTGGCTTGTATCATGCCCCTTTGACCGCGATTTTCCTCATTGCCGAATTGACAGGCGGTTACGCGCTGATGATACCTTTGATGCTCGTTTCGTCTATTAGTTATCTGGTTTCTAAAACGATTGAGCCGCATACGATGGATACCAAACAATTGGCAAGGCATCGAAAAATCCTTTCAGGCGATAAAGATGCCAATATTTTAGTGACCATGCAGGTCAAAAACCTCATTGAAACGGATTTTGTGCGTTTGTATGACACCGATTATTTGGAAGAACTCATCCAAGCCATTACCGTTTCAGAACGCAATACGTTCCCAGTGTTAGATAGGCAAAACAAATTGTTAGGTATTGTAATGTTGAGTGATATTAAAAATATTATATTCAAAAAAGAATTATACAATCAAATCACCATTAAAGCCATTATGAAACCGTATCCTGATGTCATTCTACTTGCCGATGATGTGACGACGATTGTTGAAAAATTTGAAACCACACAGGCTTGGAATCTGCCTGTTCTTTCGGAAATGGGTTATATTGGTTTTATTTCTAAATCAAAACTTTTTTCGGCGTATCGGACGGAACTCATTCATAGAACGATTCGTTGATGGCTTTTTTGCGCCACAAAGTATCTGCCGATTTTAACACCCAAAAGGAATGCAAAAATCGGCAATCATCGTACCTTTAAGGCTTAATTAATTTAAAACAGCCTATTGAGTGCCTGTACCATTTTATAATTTAACTTTTAAATTTGTAACACTCTATGAATCAATGGATTAAAATAATAGCTGGATTACTCGCTTGCGTCGGTTTGTATGGGTATTACAGTTTTTCAACCGCCAATGTGCCTGCCGAATTACCCAATGATGGCATTGTTAAAATTCCAACAGGCTGTACACGCGATTCGTTGCCTTTGGTTTTATTAGAACAAGGTTTCCTTTTGGATACCAATTCTTATAAAACGTGGGCAAATCTCATGGATTTTCAGACGGTGCGCTCAGGACGTTACCGCCTTACGCCGAGTTGGAGCAATTATAAATTGATTCGGCATTTGCAGCACAGCGAACAAGCGTCTGTCAAAGTGATGCTCAATACGGAGAAAAATGCAAAACAAATTGCGGCAAAATTGTCGAAATTTTTAGAATCCGACTCGTTGTCTTTTATAACGGTTTTTTCAGATACGTTAGCCCTTGATTCGCTCGGGTTGACTCCCGAAACGCTGCAAACGGTGATTTTTCCAGATACCTATGCGTTTTATTGGAATACATCACCAACTGCTTTTTTGAAAAAGATGGTTAAAAAACATAAAGCATTTTGGACAGAAGCGCGTTTAGCAAAGGCACAAACCGCCAATTTGACTCCTTTGCAAGTGCATATTTTGGCATCGATTGTGGAAGGCGAAGCGAGTAAAAATGAAGAACGTCCGCGTGTGGCGAGCGTTTATCTCAATCGTATGCAAAAAAACATGATGTTGCAAGCAGACCCGACCGTACAATATGCGTTAATGGATATTTATGGCGGCGGCTATCGGCGGCTTTATAATAAGGATTATCAATTTGCACATCGTTATAATACATATATCAATTTGGGATTGCCGCCAGGCCCAGTGGGTTTAGCGTCTCCTGCGAGTATTGACGCGGTTTTGACTCCCGAAACCCATGAATTTATCTATTTTTGCGCAAAACCTGATAATTCAGGCTATCATAATTTCGCTGTAACGCATGAAGCGCATATGGTGAATGTGAAAAATTATCAAACTTGGATGCAGACGCGTAAGTAAGTTGGATTGAATTAGGAATTAAAGAAAGAAAGGAATTAAGGGCGTGTCCTTAATTCCTTTTTTTCTTTAATTCCTAATTCAATCCAACTTACTTTCCGCTTTGCAACGAATAAATTTCAGTCGGCATCTCGCGCAAAGGCATTAAGGTCATCAAAGTGGGTAAATTTCTTTGTGGCAAAGGCTCAATATAGGCTTCAAAGGCTTGAAACAGTGCTTGCGCAATCTGATTTTGCCCCGATTCACTCGAAATATAAGATCCTTCTTGAGCATTGGTTAAAAAACCAATCTCGGATAATACACTCGGCATTTGGGTCAAATATAATACTTTCAACGCATCTGTTTTCACGCCCCGACTATGCCGTTTAGTCACGTTTTGCATGGCATTTTCGATAAAAAACGCCATTTTTCGACTTTTTTCGCCCCGAAAACGCTTTTTTACAGGTAGAAAATGACCCGCAGAATCCATTTGTAATCCTGCGTTGAGTTGATTTTCAGCATTGAAATAATAGGTTTCCGTTCCAGTTGGACTATGCTTACGCGAATGATGAAAATTGCAATGCACCGATAAAAACAAATCTGCATTTTGGGCATTTGCAATCCCTGCACGTTGCTCCAAAGGAATGAAAACATCCTCTGTACGCGTATAAATCACTTGGATTTGCGGATAATGCTGCTGAATTAACGCGCCAAGCAACAAAACGATTGATAGATTGTTGCGTTTTTCGAGATTTCCATGTGCGGCACAACCTGAATCATGACCGCCGTGACCAGCATCTAAAACCACTGTTTTAACCACCTCTCGTTGTTCAAAAACGTTTGTTTGCGCGATCGCGCCTACGGACCAATTCCAAAAACTTGCCCAGATTAATATTTTTTTCATGCTTTTTGGATGACAATAAGTTCTATTGTCTTCATAGAGACGGCATTTGTGTTTAAAAGGAAGATACATTAACAGATGATTCACATCGTAATGAGGTGTTTTGTAAATGGCGTTATCGGCAAATTTTTGAAATAGGATGCTTATGATTTTAAAGATTAGAAGGATGTTTCGGTTGAAAAACGCAAATGACAACTCAAAAAATCCTTATAATCCTTACAATCATAAGCATCTTATTTCAAAAATTTCCCAACAACGCCATCTCACTTAACGAATCGCGCCGCCGCCGCGTTCCCGATTCCGAATCCGAATCGCATCTACTACATCATAGACGAAGATTTTGCCATCGCCTACATTGCCTTCAGATGCATTATCCAAAATCACATCAATACATTTTTCCAAATTTTCATCGCTTATAACGCAGATTATCAATACTTTAGAGTGTAAAATCAAAGGGCGTTCCGTCCCACGATACACTTCTGCATAGGTTTTCTGCAAACCGCAGCCTTTCACAGGCACGACAGTCATACAAGGAATGCCAGCCGCAATTAAGCCTGCTTGGATGGCTTTTAATTTGGAGGGTTTGACGATTGCTTCTACTTTTTTCATTTTTTTTAGGTTTTAAATTATTCAAATGTTGAATACGCTTCCACACCATATTCCACATGGTCGATTCCTGCTTGCTCCTCAATGCGCGAAATGCGGATACCCATGATTTTATTTAAAAGCGTTAAAACACCATAACTCGTTGCAAATGAGAATATTGCAATCACTGCTACGCCCAATGTTTGTACCATTAAGCCGTCGAAACTGCCTGTTGTGAATAAGCCATTTTTGGTAGAAAACAAACCAACTGCAACCGTTCCAAAAAAACCATTCACACCATGCACTGCAATCGCGCCTACGGGGTCATCGATTTTCATTCTATCAATCGTAATGACAGCAACATCGACCAAAATCCCTGCAATCAACCCGATAATCAACGCAGAAGTATGGCTGACAACATTGCAACCCGCCGTTACCGCCACCAAACCTGCCAAAATCCCATTGATAACCATCGTTATATCAACTTGTTTATGGCGAATTTGAGTATAAATCATCGTTGAAATCCCGCCCATTGCCGAAGCTAAGAAGGTATTGGTGGTCACTTGACCGATTAATTCCCATTTGCCAACCGCCGCCGCCGTCGAACCAGGATTGAATCCGAACCAACCAAACCACAAAATGAACGCGCCAACCGCCGCCAAAGGCAAATTATGTCCGGGAATCGGATTGATAGAACCATCTACATTGTATTTGCCGAGACGGGGGCCCA
>JBDLWG010000235.1:0-30725 GCA_039804385.1 Bacteroidota bacterium | reverse complement strand
AAAAATTACATTGAAGACTTTTGCACGACCAACTCAGCGTTTAAATGGACCTGCAAAGTTAAAGGTTGATGTTCTTGAAGGCACTTTAAAAGTGCTTCAGTAGCTTGTTTCCCGATTTCAGCCAAAGGCTGTTTGATATACGTTAAAGGCACATAGAAAAGGTTGTAAGTATCGGTTTCATCAAAAGTGACTACTGCGACTTGTTCAGGAATCGAGATATTCAAATCCCGAATCGCTTTTAAGCCATACATTGCAAGGGTATTGCTGCCAAATAACACAGCATCTGCGGGGTTTTCGGTTAGCAATAAGCGTCGAATCCCCTGTTTTACATCTTGTTGAGTCGAATCAATCGTGACTTCATGCACTAAATGTTTGTCATCCTCCAAATTTTCATGGAGTAAAGCGGCTCTGTAACCACGTTTTCGTTCCAAAAGGTGAAATAAACTCGTTTCGTAGGTAATCAAACCAATTTTTTTCTTGCCCCGACCCGCCAAATGCGAAACGGCTGTAAAGGCTGCTCCATAATTATCAATAGCGACATAAGGAAAATGTTTATTGGGGAAATAACGGTCAATAAGCACAAACGGAACACCATTCGTATCCAATTGTTCGATTTCCACTTCGGATTGATCTACCGCCGCAATGATGAAACCATCGACTTGCCGATTCAATAATACATTAATCAAATCTTGCATTTTGTCAACCTTCTCATCCGAACTGCCAAAAATAACGGTATATCCCTTCTTTTTCGCTTCGTCTTCGATAATTCGCGCTAATTGAGACGAAAATGGATTGGCAATATCCGCCACAATCAACCCAATGGTATGCGTCTTTTGCATTTTAAGGCTTTTCGCAATCTGGTTTGGCTGATAATTCAGTTCTTTGGCTACTTTTCTGATTTTATCTGCCACTTCTTTACCGATGCGATTTTCCTTCTGATTGTTCAACACATAAGACACTAACGCGGTTGATACCCCAACTTCCAGAGCAATGTCTTTTAATAAAATTTTCTTTTTTGGCTTCACAAAGGCAAAAGTAGTGTCTTTTTTTAATGCTCCAAATTTTTACTTGGTTTTTTTTGAAAAAAAAGAAATAATCTTTTAAATTTTGAATTTACATAGATCTAAGTACCACTACAAGCACGTAAGAATCTATTCAATTCGTTTCAACTAAAACAGAATTGAGTTGTTTAAAAACAGCAGCATCATTATTTTTACACCTTAAATTTGAAAATATGCTAAAAATACCTTATGGGAAAAGCGATTTTAAAACGATCATGGAAGAAGGATACTTCTATCAAGACCGAACGAATTACATCCAAACGTTGGAAAATTGGGGCAGTACCTATTTAGTGTATTTGCGTCCGCGTCGGTTTGGGAAAAGCCTTTTTATTTCGACCCTCCATTATTATTATGGGGTGGAATTTCAAGCAGTATTTCCGACACTCTTTGGAAAAACCTTTATTGGTCAGCATCCAACGAAAAAAGCCAATACGTATTTTGTGTTGCGATTTGATTTTAGTGGGGTTAATACGGATACAGAACAAGATACGTATGACGGCTTTCTAAGTAATGTTTTAAAAGGCTGCGAAAAATTTATAGAAAAATATAAAACTTATTTTTTAAATGAACACAAAAAAGAAATTTTAAGCCAAAAAAAGCCCAATGAAATGGTTAAATCCTTACTCCATCGGGTTTCTCTACAAGATGACGAACCAAAAGTGTATATTTTGATTGATGAATACGACCATTTTGCCAATCAACTCATTGCCTTTAATTATGCTTATTTTCTGGATATTGTCACAGGCAATGGCTATGTTCGGACGTTTTATGAGGTACTAAAAATGTTTACAGGCACAGGACTTGTGGAGCGCATTTTCATTACAGGTGTTTCGCCTGTGACGGTTGACAGTTTGACAAGTGGATTCAATATTTCCACCAATATTAGTTTGTCAAAGACCTTCCATCAAATGGTCGGCTTTGACCAATCCGAAGTGGAATTGATTTTGCGGAGGCTTCAAATCCCTCCAACAGACCTTCCTCAAACCTTGAACGATTTGCGCTTGTGGTATAATGGTTATTTATTTTGTGTCGATTTGGAGCAGCGGTTGTATAATCCAAGCATGGTTTTCTATTTTGCGGCGAAATATGCTGAAAGCAATGCCTACCCGCGTACTATGCTCGACCCCAATATCGCTACTGATTACAGCAAAATTCAAAATCTATTTAATATTCAAGGAAAAGCCGAACAATATTTGGGTGTACTCAGAGATTTATTAGAAAAAGGGGTGGTTTCGGCTACATTGACCGATCAATATAGTTTTAAACGCGGTTTTACGCAAGATGACCTTGTAAGTCTCTTGTTCTATATGGGCTTTTTGAGCATTAAAGAACTTCATTTAAACCGTTATGCGTTTACGTTTCCGAATTATGTGATTAAAAAATTATATGCGGACTATTTTTTCAGTTCCCTTTTACAAAAAGCGCAATTGCCCTTCAACAATAAACCCGTCAATGATGCGATTGAAGAAATGGCAAATACTGGCAACCCCAAACCTTTTTTTGAAGAAGTGAAAGGAATTTTGAAGTATTTTTCAACCCGCGATGCCGCCCATTTTAATGAAAATACGCTCAAATTCATCATTATCAGCTTATTACATCAGCAAGGATTTTATTATATCCATTCGGAATATGAAACGAATTGGGCTTATATGGATGTCTATTTGGAAGCCATTCGCGGGCAGAAACCGCCCTTTGAAGTGGCAATGGAATTGAAATATGTGCAAAAAGGAGGCAAAAAAGCAGTTGATACGCTGTTGAAAGCCGCCAAAGTTCAGTTGCAAGGCTATTTGGATACACCTAAGTTTAATACGCGAACCAATTTAAAATCGTTTGTAGTGGTGGTTGCAGGAGATAAGTTGGAATGGAGAGCGATTTAAAGTACAAAACAACTCATTTACAATTCAACATGGATTACAATGAATCATTCTTTTTTAATCATCGGCGCGGACATTGGCGGTTCGCATATGGAAGCAGCTATGGTTGATTTGGGCGGCGAACAAGTGTTGGAAAAGACGCATATTTTGAAGTCGGTCAATCCTCATGCATCTGCTGATGCAGTGTTAAACACTTGGACGCAAACCATTCAAACCGTTATGGCGGCATATCAGCATCCCAAAACAAAGATTGGAATCGCAATGCCATACCGTATAACGTCATAGCATAACGTTTGGAGGGTTTCAAACCCTCCAAACGTTGACCCAAAGCAACCTTTTAAACTTTAAAATTCAGCCCTTTTCCATCCGCATCCACTACAATTTTATCGCCTTTTTGGTATTTGCCTGCCAAAATATGTTTGGATAATTCATTCACCACTTCTTTTTGCAGAACCCTTTTCAATGGTCTTGCGCCCAATTGTGGGTCATAACCAATCGTCGTTAAATGGTCTAATGCTTTATCAGTCAAGAAAATATACAATTCTTGTTTTTTTAATAAACTATTTAAATCTTTCACTAATAAATTCAAAATTAGGTAAATTTCTGTTTTTTGCAAAGGCAAAAACATAATCGTATCATCAATCCGATTTAAAAATTCTGGACGCAAAATCTCTTTCAATAAGTCTAAAACTTCCACTTTCGTGGTTGCCACTACGTCTGCCCGATGTTTTTCACCCAAAGATTCTAAATCCTCAAAATTTTCTAAAATTTTGTCTGAACCCATGTTGGAAGTCATCACAATCAACGCATTTTTGAAATTCGCTAATCGTCCTTTGTTATCCGTCAATCGCCCTTCATCCAACAATTGCAACAAAATATTGAATGTATCAGGATGCGCTTTTTCAATTTCGTCCAATAAAATGATTTGATAGGGTCTGCGGCGAACCGCTTCCGTCAATTGTCCACCTTCATCATAGCCGACATAGCCTGGAGGCGCACCGATTAAACGCGAAACATTGTGTTTTTCTTGGTATTCAGACATATCAATCCGTGTCATCGCCGTTTCGTCGTCAAATAAAACTTCCGCTAAGGCTTTCGCCAACTCCGTTTTACCCACACCTGTCGGGCCCAAAAACAAAAACGAACCAATCGGACGTTCCGAATCCTGCAAACCTGCCCGAGAACGCCGCACCGCATCCGAAACTGCCGCAATCGCTTCCTTCTGACCAATTACGCGTTTGCCAATCGTGTCTTCCAAATGCAACAATTTGTCTTTTTCAGATTGCAACATCCGCGCCACAGGAATCCCTGTTGATTTCGCCACTACTTCCGCAATCGCATCTGCTGTAACAGATTCCGTCGTTAACCGCGTTTCTGGATTTAAATCATTCAATTTGGATTCAGCATCTTTCAATACTTTTTCTTGTTCCTTGATTTTACCGTATCTTATAGTTGCAACTAATTCATAATTTGATTCTCTTTCCGCTTTTTGCGCTTGCAATTCAAGGCTTTCCATTTCGCGTTTTGCGGTTTGAATTGCTTCGACAATAGCGCGTTCACTACCCCATTGTGCCTTTAAACCCGTCAATTGTTGTTGCAAATTAGCGATTTGAGTCCCTAACACTTCCAACTTTTTATTGTTTTTTTCACGTTTAATCACTTCGCGTTCAATCTCTAATTGACGGACTTTGCGTTCCAACTCATCGACTTCTTCGGGAACGGAATCCAATTCTAAGCGCAATTTGGCAGCCGCTTCATCAATCAAATCAATGGCTTTATCAGGCAAATGCCTATCCGCAATGTAGCGATGCGACAATTCCGCCGCCGCAACCAATGCTTCATCCATGATTTTGATTTTATGATAATTTTCATAACGCTCTTTCAAACCGCGCAAAATCGAAATCGTATCCTCCACAGACGGCTCATCGACAAAAACCGTTTGAAAGCGACGCACTAATGCCTTATCTTTTTCAAAATATTTTTGATATTCATCCAAAGTTGTTGCCCCAATCGTGTGTAATTCGCCACGAGCTAAAGCTGGTTTTAAAATATTCGCCGCGTCCATCGCGCCTTGACCGCCGCCCGCGCCAATCAGTGTATGAATTTCATCAATAAATAAAATAATTTGTCCTTCCGAAGCCGCCACTTCTTGAATCACGGCTTTCAAACGTTCTTCAAACTCACCTTTATACTTCGCGCCCGCAATCAACGCCGACATATCCAATGAAAAAATCCGTTTCGTACGCAACGAATCGGGAATATCGCCGCGCACAATCCGATGCGCAATGCCTTCCACAATCGCCGTTTTGCCAACACCCGCTTCGCCAATAATCACAGGATTGTTTTTTTGACGGCGCGAAAGAATGTGCAACACCCGCCGAATCTCCTCATCGCGTCCAATTACAGGGTCGAGTTTGCCCGATTCAGCCCGTTCATTAAGGTTCATCGCGTATTTGGAAAGCGCATTGTGTTGATTTTCAGCATTTTGGTCGGTGACTTTCTTCCCTTTCCGCAACTCTGAAATCGCTTTTTTGAGGGCATCTTCAGACGCACCTTGCGCTTTCAACAATTTGCCCACTTTATCATTACCCGCAACAACGCCTAATAACAAGAGTTCTACGGCAATATATTCATCACCCAACAACTTTGCTTCCGCCCGCGCTTTTGCAATTGCTTTGTTAGAATCCGCCGATAAGTATTGTTTATCCACTCCACTTTTCATGCGCGGCATGGCTTTGATGAGTTGATCAAGGTCATCAGTGACACCTGATGGATTTAAACCCATTTTTTTCAACAAAAAACCAATGGTTGAATCGTCTTCATTCAACAAACCGCGTAGTAAATGCACTGTTTCGACGACTTGTGATTCGTTTGCACCCGCAATTTGTTGGGCTTTGAGGATGCTTTCCTGCGCTTTTATCGTAAAATTATCGTAAGTCATTTGAATAAAAAATTTAGTTTAGGAGTATTTTCCCGCAGATTGCGCCGATTTTTGGTTTAAATTTATAAAACCGCCGCAATCTGTGGGAAAAATAAAATACCATTCGATAATGGGCAAATTCCTTTCCGAACTAATCATTGTCAGTTGAAAAACGAACTCCAAAAACATAATCATTTAAAAATCAATGATTTAAAATAAAATCAGACGATTTTGTTTTTGCAAAATTGTCAGTTCATTTGCAAAAAGACCTGCAAAAATGGCAGGAATCATTCTTTTTGGAAGGTTGTGCAAAATCATTTTATCTTTGTGCAAAATAAAAATCAAAAAGATGGATTGTTCACTAAAAAAAACAAAATGGAGCCTTTTGATAAACGGGTGAATCTACACGCCACTCGAAGAGATATAGCTGTTTTTGTATTTCGAGCAATGATGCACGAATTAAAATTGCCAGCGAATGATACTTCTTTAGATATGTATTTTTCGGATACAGAACAAATTGCGGTGTTAGTTCCTCCCTTGTTTGTGAGGACTAAAATCGATGACCTATTGAGACCCAGAAATTTTTCGTTGCTTTTATTTGGAAAAATAACAAGCATAACTCGTTGGTACACAGAGTGTTTTATAATTGTATCTATTTACAGAGGAACAGACCGAAGCGAACCAACTGCCAAACGATACGAATTAATCGGTACGATTATCGAGCAAGCTAAAACAGCAATCGAATTATTAAGCAAACAAGTTTATACGACATTCGACAAGGAGAGTAAGAATCCCAATCAACTCAACTATCCGATTCGAGCGTTAGAAGAAGCCGTTATGAATGCTATTATCCACCGCGATTATGAAATTGCGTTGCCTATACGCATTACTGTTTTTAGTGATAGGATTGAAATTAATTCGCCTGGTTCGCTTTACATGGGGGTTGATAAAGAGCAATTTTTGAAAGGGATTGCGCGACCAAAATGGCGGAATCAAAGTTTTGCCTACCTTTTCAATAAACTTAAATTAACGCAATCGGAAGGGCAAGGGATTCCAACGATTCTCAATAGTATGCGCCATGCAGGATGTCCCGACCCGATTTTTGACATTGATTCTGACAGTGTTACCTGCATTTTGCCCGCACATCCAAGACATGAAATGATTGGAGCGCAACAAGCAATTCGAGATAAAATGATTTTGGGCAACTATCAAGCAGCGATAGACCAACTTAATTCATTGTTAAACAAGGATTTATACAATTATAGAACACTTGATTTGTATTGCGAAGTTGTTGATAAATTAAGGCAACCGGCTCTTTTATTTGACTTATTGACCGCTAAAAAAATCATTTTTCAACAAGTGAATCCGAATACGTTGAAGCAGATGTCGGAGCTGTTAAAGAAAGGAACGCCTGAACATCGTCGATTGGCAAGACAGATTTTAAAAATGCAAAGGTAGGATGCGTGAAAAAGCCTGTCCTAAAAGGGCGATTGCCGAGCGTTGCTCGGCAATCATTTTTAAGTTACGCGCTGTTGCGAAAGCGGGGTCAAGCGAAAGGGCTTTGATACAATAGCGAATCGTCATCGCAAAATCTTGATTATCAAAGGCTTGTGCCGCTTTGTCGCTCCAACTTTCGACGGCTGTGGGCATGCGAAATCTTGTCATATCGGGTCATTTTTTTGAGTAAACGGTTTCTATTCAAATGCTAATGATATATCGCCAGTTTGATGCCGACGTTACTTCCCCGATAGGCAATAGGTGTATTTTGTATGTACTTTTGTGACGGTTAAATCGTGACAAATGTACCAATTTTTTACTGTATAGAATCGTTTTTTAGCTAAGAATTTTTATTAAAAATATTTAAAAATATATTATTAAAAATCGATAGTATAGGACTTACGTAAAGTCCCCTATTTTTGGGGGACTTTACGTAAGTCCTTGTAATTTATTTTTTTTGATGCAATTTTTTATCATAATCCGCTATCAATAAATGCCCTTCTTCTTTGATTAAGACATTCAAACGGTATCTTTTCGCCACCGAAGCAACTTCCGCTGCCTCCATACTGCCTTTTAATGCCAATTCGATGGACAATCCGCGCAATAATTCCAAATGTCGATTCAATAATTCTTTGGTTTCGCCGACCAAACGTGTAATCATTTTTTCCACATCCACATCGGTTGTACGCCATTCCATGCCGTAACCGCGTTCATCAATCGAGTAATTTGCTTGAAATTCATCGTCAAAACCATATCGCCGAACATAATCTAAGGTCATTTTAGTGGCTTCGGCGCGGTCTTGAATCCGTCCGATAGAGGCATCCAATGCCCCAAAAATGACTTCTTCCGCAATTCCGCCCGCTAAATAGATTTTTATCATATTCAACAAACTATGTTTAGTGGAATGGATTTGGTGCGGAAACGTAAATCCTGCCGCGTAACTACTCGCCACTTTGCTTTTCAATTGCAACGGCGCAACGCCCATCAACGCCATATATGCTACGGCATGTCCTGCTTCATGCACGCTGATATTCGCTACTGCTGCCGCTTGATTGCTTTGTCGAATGCGGTCAATCCGTCCGACATACGGTATAATCACTTGTTTTTGAACACTTTGAGTCCCAACACTTGCAATAATTTTAGCATCTTTTCCAATACCTTCATATTTGATACTGAGGTGCGTATTATCATTCATTAGTGCATCGCAAAACAATTGAGATAATTGCGCTTCCAAAATATCGGTCACGCTCGAAAAAACGGGGCGAACTCCTTGTACGGGAAACACGCCATTCCGATAAATTAATTTATGAATAGAATTATCAACAGCTAACTCAATACCCAATTGTTCTTTGGCATCATGAATGACCCGTTGCACTTCACGCTCAATCAATTGTTCAAAATCTTTTTTGCGTAAACTATTGTAAATCAAATGGATATTACCAAAACGCGCCACTTGTTCAGGTCTAAATTTTTGAGTCAACGCATTTTTAACATCGACCATTGTAATTTTTTGCGTGAACGAATGGAAAATATCGGCATCTACATCCGCTTCGGAAGTGCGGTCTGCCATTTGAAAGGCTTCATCCAAATTGCCACTGATGACAATCAGCATTTTGGAATAATTCACAGGTTCATAAACGACTTTACTTTTTTTAAGGCTGCGAATCAATTCAATAATGCTATCATCTGGCATATCCACCAATTCTTCCAAAGTGGTATAAATCCCCAATTTTTTTTGCAATTCTTGGGCTTCCCAATAGCTCAAAATTTCGACTTCATCTTCGGAATCGTCTTTATCTTTGAGTTTTTTCGCCTTTTTGCGTTCTTTTTCTTTGCGGCGATAGAGGAATTTGATTAAAAGCTCATCAATTTCATTTTTCTCTTTTTTAGAAAGTCGTCCATCGCTTAATAATTCCCAAAAATCGGTAAATTTGGTTTGTTCAACAGGCTTTCCTTCCTCATCTAATGTATTAAATCGTTGAATTTCATCGAATAACACAATCGAAGGTTTACCATCTGCAATGCCTTCATTTTCAAAAATGTCTGCAATGGACGAAACCCATTTCGTCGTATCGCTGTTACTCAACTCAATTTCGGCAAAACGGTCTTGAAATTCGAGTGATTTCACCATTTGGCGAATCAAATCCGTTTTCCCTGTACCCGTCATACCCCAAAGGTTGATAGTCACAGGTCGTTTTAAGATTTCAGGGACGAGATACCAGACTTGAATGTATGATAAAAGGTCATCAATGATGCGGTCGATGCCAATGAAACGGTCTTTGAGTACTTTTCGAGTATTTTCGAGCGTTTGCTTACGTTCGGCAATGATTGTTTTGTTGATATGAAGCATGTGCTGCGTGTATTGTGTATTTCCTGCGACTTTTTTTAAAAATGGACTGCAAAAGTAAATAATTTGAATTTAAATACACTATTATTTTTAATTTATTTGTGGAAATTAGGTATTTCGCAAATAAATTCGAGCATAACTTGGCGCAAGTTTCCTCTTTGGGAATCGTTCGAAATAGGATGCTGATGATTGGAAAGATTGGAAGGATTTTTGGAGTGATCCTTTGCATTCTTTAGCCTAAAATATCCTTGCAATCTTTCAAATCATCAGCATCCTATTTCGAACAATATTTTTTACAAATAACTGATAATCAATATCTTATTTAAATAAATTATTGATATAAATTTTTACACTTCGCAAAATACTCACAATTTTAAAAATATCTTTGGATTGAGAAGCTGTAAACGCATCACTCACCGCATATTGATTACCGTCTAAAATTAAAAAAAACCAAAAACGACCTACCACATAACAGCCATAAAGCGGTTGTGTCGTATCATTCAACGTTTGCGCAGCTAACATTGAAATTAAAAGTTGTCCTTTGGGGTCACTATTGCGTTTCGTTTCTTGCTTGTATTCATGGAAGAAAAAAAACGGTTTTCTTGGAATTTGCCGCCCTTGCGCCAACATATATTCGATGACTCCATTCACTTTTTTGCCTTGAATGGTTGCCAACAACGGTCGCTGCGAAAAAACACCATATTGTGTGGACGAGTTGTAATCCACAATGTCCAACAACAAGGCGATAAATTGCATTTTTAATTCATCTTCATTCCATTCGTCTGCTTTCTCGGCAATCCGATTGCGCAAACGCTCTATTTGATTCATTTCCAATGCATTAAAAACTTCTTGAGCATTCATCCACTCGTCTAACAAGGGCAATGTTTTTCTTTTTTGAACGCCAAAAGTGATTTCTACTTCTTCAGCAAGCCATTTTTCAAAACTTTTCATTTGCAAAAAGAGGATTTAGTTACCAGAAAAAAACAAAGTTTTAAAAAAAACGTTCTTTTTAAGATTCAAATTAAGAACGCGTCACCACCGCAGTCGTCAAACGACTCACACAAATTAATTTATTTTTTTCATCCCGAATTTCAATATTCCACACTTGCACCGTACGACCGACCCGAAAAGCGCGCACCGTACCCCAAACAAACGTCCCTTCCCGCGCCGAACTGAGGTGATTGGCATTGATTTCGATGCCTACGATTTGTTGTTTTTCCCAATCGGCAAGACACATTGCGCCCGCAACACTACCAAGCGTCTCCGCTAACGCCGCAGACGCACCACCATGTAAAAGGCGAAACGGTTGTACCGTGCGTTTATCCACAGGCATGCGAGCGATGAGAAAATCGCTTCCAATTTCCGTAAATTCGATGCCTAACGACTCATTTAAGGTATTGGCAATCATTTTTTTATTCAAAAAATCAAGCGACACTTCTTGTTTCCAAATCATAATGAACTAATTTGTATCTAAAAAAAATTTAAAATCATGCGTTCTTTATTCACTATTTTTTTAATATATTGGACTACTTTGAGTTTCGCGCTTACGCCTTTTGAAGCGATTCGCAACAGCCGTGTAGCGGTTAATATCAATCCGATTCGATTTTACTCGGATTCGTCCTTTACGAAACCGAGTGAAATGAATTTTCCCGAAGGCGAATTGTTTGAAATCATAGGTGAATCGCGCCGTTTGCACGACGATAATAGTCAAAATCAACAGTTTAAATGGTATCGATTACAAGCCTTGAATGGCAAAAAAGGTTGGGTTTTCGGTGACAATGTGGCGATTATCCTGCCCGAAACTCAAATTGCAGTTCCATTTAAACCGTATCATCAACAAACAACGCATTTTGATAATGGTTTTGAGAAAGGCATGATGTGGGCGGCAAGTGTGGAAGGTTTTGACAATTTGTATAAAAATAGACCGCTTTTGAACCCGCCTTACCAGGAATTTTATTGGATGGTGACGAGTGAACGCGGCAAATCGGTCTCAATTCACTGCGGCGGCATCAATGACCAAGGCAAAAAAGAAACATTGAGCGTTCAGTTTTGCAATTTGAATGACAGTCCCTCCGATGAATTAGTGCTTGAATTGAATAGTCAACAAACGGGCAGTTCGCTGGAACAGCGTGACCTTGAAATTTATGCCTTTCAAGGCGGCAGTTTGCAAAAAATTTTTGAGGAACGCTTGACCCTTTTTTTTGACCAAACAGGAGGCAATGAGCCTGCTCCAAGTGCTTACAAATGTGTTGAAATGGAAAGTAGTCCGCAAAACATGATTCGGATTGCTTATGTAGATTATGTTGATTGTAAGAAATTTACATTGAAAATGAACGTCGATGCGCAAATTGCAGAAGGCGCGTATCGGGAACGCTGTATGGAATATGTGACGAGTAGTTACGTATGGGATACGAAAATTCAGGCATTTAAAACTTTTTACAAAGAAACCCGAACGGCATTGAATGCCTCCATTCGATTGCCCAATAGTGCTTTAAAAATGGCTCCGAATGAGGAAAGTAAAACGATTCGCAATCTGCTCAATAATGATAAGTTATTGATAATCAAGCATTGTGAAGACATCGCTTTATTAAACGGAGAAAAGATATGGAATCATTTTTTATATGTAAAACATGCTTCTGGGGATTATGGCTATGTTCGAGCGCGAGATATTGGATTCAAAAATTTGGAACAAGGGGATTTATTGCAACAATATTATCGCACACCGCCGCCGTCTAAATCGGAATGGAAACCAACAAATATGCATTTTGTAAAAGTAAAAAAAATAGAACGCACTTTTAAAAATGCGGCGAATTAAAAAGCTCTTTCGTTTTTGTCATTCCGAAGGAATCCTTGTGGTTTTGAAAGATTCCTTCGGAATGACAATTACACAAATGCGGTACAACGATTCAAACGAATAATAGGTTGCAAATTTCATTACTTGCGACCTATTATTTGTTCAAAAGCAATATTTGAAAAATACTATTTTCCTGCTGCTTCGCCTTCAGCTTTTACTTTTGCTGCTGCTGCTGCTTTTCTTGCTTTTTTCTTTGCTTTTTTATTCATTTTATGCGTTGCTTTTGGAGCATCCGCAGGTGCTGCTTGTACATCAGCCGCAGGTGCTGCTTGCGCAGGAGCTGCTTTTTCCATTTTAGCTTCTTTTTTAGCATTTTCGGCTGGTGCTTGTGCATTTGCGGCGAAAGAGAAAAGCGCGAAAGCGCACAGAGTCAATACTTGTTTCATTAATGTGGAATTTTTTTAATTAAAATAAATTTAAGATAAAACATACGACAAAGTAAACTCCTTTCTTTCAATTATATTTGATTAACATTGTTAATAGGGTGTTAAAATAAAATTTTGTTTGTAAAATATTCATTATTAAAAATAAAATTTTGATAAAGAAAAAACACCCTTTGAAAACAAGTCGTAGCTTTTTCATGTTTTTGCGTCAATATGCACAAATAATCGTACTTTTGCGGCGTTTAAAAAACAACGTTTTATTGTTCATCAATTAATTTTTTTTGAAATATGGCAATCATGATTACGGACGAGTGCATCAATTGTGGTGCGTGTGAACCAGAGTGTCCGAATAATGCCATTTACGAAGGCGGCGTACAATGGCGCGTTTCGGATGGCAATACAGTTAAGGGCGGTTACACCTTATCGGATGGTACGGTGGTGGCAGCAGATGCAGCAAATGCCCCCGTTTCGGACGATTTTTATTATATTGTGCCTGATAAATGTACAGAATGTGTTGGTTTTCACGAAGAACCGCAATGTGCAGCCGTTTGTCCTGTGGATTGTTGCGTCGCAGACCCTGACCGTAGAGAATCGGAACAGGTGTTATTAGGGCGAAAAGCATCCTTGCACTTATGATGGAATGGAATCCTAAGGGATTCCATTTAAAGAATCGACAACACCGTTTGGAGGATTTCAAACCCTCCAAACGTTATACTATCTTGACAATCAATACTTTAGCAAACCTGACTTTTTGTCGATTCGCTTAGATTAATTACATATAAAGATCCAATTGGGCAGATGAACGTATTTTTTTCAGTTTTACACAAATTTTGAGTGTAGAATCCAAAAAAACGTTTTTCTGTCCAATTTGCATTTTAGATTGGATGAAGCTCTTTGATAAAATCAAAAATAACAGCAAGTGAAGGGTTTTGAATACGCTACTCGCTACGGTAGATGATTCAAGGATATCAACTTAGGGATTTGTTAAGCAATTGAAGTTAAAGAATTGACAAAAAAAAATACGAACTAAAAGATTGATTTTCAAGGTAATATAGCGTTTGGAGGGTTTGAAACCCTCCAAACGCTGTTGTCAATTATTTAACTTTAACCAATTACGGTTGCTACAAAGTGAATTTTTTTTTTAGTTTTTTTCTTATAATTTTTTTTTAAATAAATGATTTTACTATTTTTACAATAAATTTCGTACCCAATATAAATTACACCCTATTTATAAGCAAAATTGTTAAAAATAGCAAACAAACTTGCGTTTAATTCAGAATCAATGTAAGTTACAGAACTCATTCAAAAAAAAATTAAAAATGATATGTCTATGAAATTTAACAGACATTTACTCCTATTTTTCGTTGCAACCTTGCTTTCGCGTACCGAATCGGCGTTAGCGCAGGATGTCCATTTTACCCAATTCAACATGGTGGCTCCAAACACAAATCCTGCACAAACAGGTAGTTTTGATGGCACTTATCGCGCGAGTGCGCTTTACCGCAGTCAATGGAATCAGGTTACAAATGGTTATCAAACGCCTTTGGTGGGGGTCGATTTCAATATGAATGGCTTTCGTAAAGGCGATTGGATTGGTATTGGGGCGCAAGCCTATCAAGACCGAGTTGGGGTTGGTATGTTGACCAATACATTGGCAGGACTTACGGGCGCGTATCACATGGCTTTTGACAAAAAAAGAGCTACAGTGCTTTCTTTTGGGGCACGAGTGGGCTTCGTACAACGCAGAATTGATGAAACACGCTTGATTTCAGAAGAATTTATTCGCAATAACGGTCGTTCTAACATTGATGTTCTGAGTATTAATGAAGGCGGCAAATCTTATACGGACATTAGTGGCGGGGTTTCCTTAACGAATACCAGTAAAAGTGGCGTTTTGAATGCAGGATTGAGCATTGACCATTTGAATGCAGCGGCTTATAATTTGGTTACGACGATTTCTAAGTTGCCGCGCCGTGTCAATATACACGCACAATATGATGCGAATGTTGGTAAAAAATTAATTGTTTCACCTGGTTTGTTGTTCCGCACCATTGCAGGCGTGAATGAAACGATGGTACAAGGAACATTAGGTTATAAATTTGACCCAAAACGCAATATTATATTGCGCGGTGGAGTGGGTGCGCGTTTGGGTGATGCGATTCAGTTTTTAGCAGGTGCCGATTGGGGTCCGTTTAGAATCGGCGGAGCCTTTGATTTGACAACTTCAGGGGTGCGAACAGGCGGTGTTGCGGATGCGTTTGAAGTTGGATTAAGCTATATCGGTAAGATTTACAAAAAACCGACGGTAAAACCAGTCATTTTGTGTCCAAGATTTTAAGAATCATTCTATCGAATCCCTGTTTGGAGGATTTCAAATCCTCCAAATGGTGTATGCGTAATTGTTTAGCACCTAATTTCTTACAACATCTATTTCTTATAACAATGAGACTCAAATCTTCTTTTAAATATATTTTCGCAACAACTTTATGCCTTCAAGGAATCGGCGTGATGGCGCAACCGGTGGGCAGTAGTGATGAAATCATGCTCAAAGTTGCCGAAGAACGCATGGAACAAAAAGATTATTACAATGCCTTAGATTGGTATGAAAAATATTATGATAAAACCAAAGATAAAAGTGTCGCTTACCAAATTGGGATGATGCATTACAATTTGCGCGATTATGTCAAGGCTGAAACTTGGTTGAATCGGGTCTTGACGGCGGGCAAACGCAAAGGTGGCAATCCGAATGAATATCCTGATGCAGGTTTTCATTATGGTCGCGTTTTGAAAATGAATGAAAAATACGATGATGCAATTGTTGCATTGGAAGATTTTTTGGCGAAATCAAAAGAGGCAGATAAAATCATTTTAGCCAAAAATGAAATTATTGGGGCAAAAATGGCGGCAGGTTTGCGTGAAAACGCCAAATTGGTGGTTGAAAACATGCCTAACAAGATAAATACGCCCAATGCAGAATATTCACCAACGTATGATGTAGCGAATAGTGCGTTGTATTTTACGGCTTATCGCAAAACCGAAATCGTTGCATTTGATGGAAAAGATGATGCCTTTGCGAAAGTGTATCGTGCATTTAAATCGCCGAGAGGTTGGGCAGAAGCGGAAGTGTTGAGTGATGCGGTCAATCGTCCTTCGACGAATCAAGGGAATGTACACCTTTCCCCAGATGGTAAAATTTTATTTTTTACACGTACTGCCTTGGAAGGCAATACTTTAAGTGATAGTAAAATTTATTATTGCCTCAATAGTGGCGGTAATTGGAGTCCTGCTAATGAAGTGCAAGGTATCAATGGCAATTATATTGCAAAACAACCTTGTGTAGGTGAATTGTTTGGAAAAGAAGTTTTGTATTTTTCATCCAATATGCCCGGAACTAAAGGAGGTTTTGATATTTTCTATGCAACTAAAAAATCAGATGGTGTATATGATACGCCTGTGAATTTGGGTGCGGTGATTAATACGGTAGGCAATGAAGAAACGCCGTTTTATACAGCGAGCAAATTGCATTTTAGTTCTAATGGACATCCTGGTATTGGTGGTTATGATGTATTTTCATCTGATTGGAATGGTGCGCAATGGGATGAACCCAAAAATATGGGCAAAGGTTATAATTCTCCTGCGGATGATTTGTATTACACGATGAACAAAGGTGGGCAAGGTTTTGTAGTGTCCAATCGAGTTGGAACCAAATCTTTGAAAAGCAAAACCTGTTGTGACGACATTTTCTCTTTGCAAATCGAACAAGCAAGGGCTGATTTAAAAGCCTACGCGTTTTCGGGCAGCAAGCGATTGGACGGGATTACGTTCCAATTGGCAGAAGTGGAAGGCAATGGATTGGGCAAAGTGGATTGGTTTAAAGCACCTGAAAATGAATTTTTGTCTGGTTTGGCTTTGAACAAATCCTATCGAGTGGTTGCTTCCAAAGATGGGTTTGCTTCCGATACGATTTATTTCAATACAGTCGGTTTGCGGGAGAATATGACCTATGAAAAACGATTGAATTTGGAACAATTAGTTGCCGCAGCACCGCCTGCACCTGTGAAATTAACGTTGAAAGCATTGGCACAATTGAAAGAAAAGCCTTTGAAAAATGTCACTTACCGTTTAACAGAGAAAGGTGGAAAAACAGAATCTCGCACAGGCGATGAACTTTTTACGCAGTTAGTTGTTAATAAAACATACATACTGATTGGCGAAAGAGCCAAATGTATTGCAGATACCATCGAATTTTCAACAAATGGTTTTGATAAATCGATTACAATTGAAAAAATGTTGAAATTGCGTCCAATGTTAAAAACTTTAACTAAAACGGACAAAATTAATTTACCCAACATATACTATAAATTGAGTAAATTTGCAGCGAATGATATGGATATGGATAATTTCTATTTAGCGCAACAATCTTTGGACTATTTGTACGGTATCATGGCAAAATTTCCAGAAATGCGCATTGAATTATCTTCTCATACAGACGCTCAAGGAAGTGACGCATCGAACCTAATCCTGTCTCAAAAAAGGGCGGATGGTGCTAAACAATATTTGATGAGTAAAGGCGTTAGTACAGAAAGGATTGTGGCAAAGGGATATGGCGAGACGCAGATTATCAATCATTGTAAAAATGGCGTTAAATGTGCCGATGACGAGCATAAACAAAATCGTCGTACTGAATTTCGCATTATTTCGGGACCAACAGAGATTGCGGTCGAAGAACAAGTGGAAGATTTTTAGTTTTATTAATGTGTAAATGATTTAAAACACCATATATCATTGGCTATGAGCAACATCTTCGGGTGTTGTTCATTTTTTTTTGCAAAAAAATACCCAATGATTCTAAGGTTCTTTTTTTACGGGATTCTTTTCTGCGTTTTTGCTAAAAAAAAAATACATTTGCGCTTTCTTAACTAAAACCAATTATTTAAAATTATGACAACCGATATTCTGGTTATTGGGGGTGGCATTGCAGGGTTATCCTTCGCCATCAAAACAGCGCACAAAAGACCCGATTTAAGTATCATCGTTTTGACGAAAACCGTTGAAAATGAAAGCAATACGCGGTATGCACAAGGCGGTGTTGCGGCGGTTTGGGATTTTGAAAAGGATAATTTTAAAAAACATATTGCAGATACCTTAGATGCGGGCGCGGGACTTTGCGATAAAAAAGCCGTCGAAATCGTCGTGAAAGAAGGGCCCGAGCGCGTCCGTGAAATCATCGAATGGGGAACACGATTTGACAAACAAGGCGCGGCATATGATTTAGGTCGAGAAGGCGGACATACTGAAAATAGGATTTTACATTTTAAAGATTTAACAGGTTGGGAAATACAGCGTGCCTTGATTGCGGAAGCAAAAAAGTTTAAAAACATTACAATTGAAGAACATTATTTTGCAGTTGATATTATTACGCAACATCATTTGGGTTATCATATCAATCGAGTTACGCCAGATATTGAATGCTATGGTTGTTATGCTTTGAATAAAAAAAATAATCATATCGAAACGTTCTTAGCGAAATTGACAATCATGGCAACTGGCGGTACAGGGCAAGTTTATAAAAACACCACCAATCCAAGAATTGCTACTGGGGACGGGATTGCCATGTTTTATCGCGCCAAAGGACGGGTTGAAAATATGGAATTTGTCCAATTTCACCCCACTGCTTTGTACAATCCTGCTGGGGAGAACCCCGATTTCTTAGTTTCGGAAGCGGTGCGCGGTTTTGGCGGCATTTTGAAGACGAAAGAAGGCGAGGAATTTATGCAGCGATACGATGAACGCGGTTCTCTTGCGCCGCGTGATATTGTGGCGCGGGCGATTGACAATGAGATGAAAGTGCGCGGTATGGAATGTATGTATTTGGATTGCAGGCATTTAGATAAGCAAAAATTTTACGAACATTTTCCAACTATCTATGATAAATGCAAAAGTATTGGCATTGACCCGATGGAACAAATGATTCCGGTGGTTCCAGCCTGTCATTATATGTGCGGCGGGATTCAAACGGATGCTTATGGGCGGACTTCGATTAAAAATATTTATGCTTGTGGCGAGTGCAGTTGTACGGGGCTGCATGGAGCGAATCGATTGGCTTCCAACTCTTTATTAGAAGCATTGGTCTATGCGCATCGGATTTCGGAGGATGTTTTGAAACGCATTGATAAGGTTAAAATCAAGGCAGGGATTCCCAATTGGAATGCAGAAGGGACGACGGAACCTTTAGAATTGGTGTTGATGACGCAGAGTACGAAAGAATTGAAAGAAATTATGTCTGGTTATGTTGGCATTGTGCGGTCGAATGTGCGTTTGAAACGGGCATTAGATAGATTATTTATCTTATATCAAGAGACGGAAGATTTGTATCATGCCACTAAATTGTCTCCACAATTATGCGAATTGCGCAATTTGATAACGATTGCGTATTTGATAACGCGGTCTGCTGCCTTACGGCGAGAAAGTCGCGGACTGCATTATACAACCGATTATCCAAAAGAATTGCCTTTTTTGGATACGACTCTTTTGTAAATCTGGATTTAGTATAGAAAAAAGGGTGATGGATGTACGGATTTCACGGATTTGGGTTCAAATAATGGATGTACGGATTTCACGGATTTTCACAAGATTTTTACGGATTTGGGTTCAAATATCCGTAAAAATCTTGTGAAAATCCGTGAAATCCGTACATCCATCACCCCTTTTTTCAATCGCAACCTTAAAAACGTGCCGTTATCCCACCATAAATATTCAATCCATAAGTTGGATAATTGAACCACCGTTCTCTTTTAACATTCAAAAGATTATTGGCATCCACAAAAGCACCGATATTTTTGGCAAACCAATATTCCGCGCCCACACTCAAATCGAATAAAGCCCCCAATCTATCGGCTTGACCTGCTGCATTTTTGTAATTCACCCCGTTTTGAACAAACAAATTGGCTTTTACAAAGGCTTTTTCAGGCAAAAGCATGTATTTTGCAGCAATATTCCAATCCAATGAAGGCAATCCCCAAGCCCGTTCTTCTTTATTCGGCGAATAGGCATTCTGACTCAATGTACCTGTAATTTCCAAATCCTTTATCGGACGCGCCGTAATCGTTGCCCGAACATTGAAAATACCGACTGTATCATAAATGGTTTTAAACCGTTTAAATTTATCCGTACTATCGGAAAGGAATAAGGCTAAATTGCGATAGGTACTCCAACCTGTCTGAATTTGGTAATCCAAAAACGAAAAAGCTCCTTTCACACCCCCAAAATATTCCAATTGTTGCCCTACATTAATCTTGCTGCGCGGAATCACATAAGGATTGTATGCTGCCAAATTGCGATACGTATAACGAATAAAGTCACCTTTCCAACCTGCATACGCCGAAATACTCCCCAAATTGACAGACGCTTCCAAATCAGGCATTGGATAAAAATCATCTTTGTAATAACCTAAATTTGCCCCGACTTTAAATTTGAATTGGTCGGCATGATAGATGAAAAAAGGTTGCAAGCGTAACGTGCTGAAATCCTGCGTTTTACCATTACTCACCGTATCATTGGTTAAAAATTCGCCTTTCAAGGCAACACCAACAGGATGTTTTTCTTGAATCCATTTCGTTGCTTTCAAATCCAGTGCAAATTCATTTTCATGGATTCCTTGAAAATCAGATAAATTGTAGAATTTAACATCTGCCCGATAATCAATATCAGCAGCTGTTTTAGCCGCATTATAGACGCTCGCCCCGATATTAAACAAGTTGAAATGTTGACGCGATGCATCACTATTAAACGTATCTTTGGCGTGATTGTAACCATAATACCATTGCGCATCTTGTTTAAAACCCACTTGTCCATCAAATGCTAAACCATTTTTAGGCGCGAAAAAAGAACCCGAAATATCACCACCTGTTGTTGCAAAGCGTTGATTATCAATAGTTTTGAAATCAGCCGCGTGATGTTTTAATTTAAAATTTAAATTATATTTTTTAGGTTCCGTCAAGCGATAAGCCGCATCGAAATAAGGTGAATTGGGCATCCCATAACCAGCTTTCACATAACCATCGTATTGCGGCGGCAAGGCTTCAACTTTCATCGCAACAGGGCGCAACTTCGGCGGCAAATAATCCAAATTGACGCTGCGATTCGGTACACTATACGTCTGCGCCCGAACACTCGTATCGACCGCAGGCAGGTAAGGCGTAGTGCGCACTTTCTCTGTTTCAATCAACCGCGCATCGAAATTTTTAATCACTTCTTGGCTTTGGTCTTGAACGGTACCACCTGTTGTTTTCTGCCCTTGCGCGGTAATTGCACAAAGACAAATATATAAAATTGAGAAATTCTTGTTCATTTTAATTAAATTTATCTTATTATGAACCGTTTGGAGGGTTTGAAACCCTCTAAACGGTGTTATCGTTCTTATTTTCCGTTATCTAATTCGATGATACCATTATTTTTATTGGGGTCAATGCGCGATTTTTTCTTTTCTTTTTCTTCCAAAATTTTTAATTTAGCACGCGCTTCCGAAACAACACTTTTCATTTGCGCATCAGAATCCTCTTTAAAATTATCAATCACTGCTTCCAATGCCGCCCGTGCATTAAACAAATCGTTTTTATCAGCATATATATCTGATTGTAAAACAACACATTTTGCAGACCAATAGGGAGAAGTACTGTTTTGACTTGCCCTATCGCATCTATCCAAAGCGGCATCCAAATTGCGTTGCGCATAATCAATCGACGCAACCAAAAATTCTGCTTCTGCGGTTTGTTCATCAGGTTTCAACGTTGCAATCGCTTTCAATAAGGCTGTTTTGGAATTAGCATAATCTTTTTTATCAAATGCAATTTTACCCAAATACAAACTTGCAATTGCCGCCTGTTCTTTTGTTGCACGCGGGTTGTTAGCGACTTTTGTTGCCATATCATACACTGCGTCCGTCCGATTGATGCGGTAAGCAGAACGCATTGCACCCAATTGTGCTTCAAATTTTTGTTCCTCCGAAGTGGATGCTTTTTCTAAACGGTCGTATAATTCGTAGGCTTTTGCAAAATTTTTACCACCATTGTAAGCAATCAAAGCCGCTTTGCCCAATGCTTTTAAATAATATTTGCTCCCTGTACCGCGATTTGCTACAGTTTCGTAATCTATCAAGGCAGCATCATATTGTTTTAAAATCGCATAAGATTCTCCCCGATTGTAATAGGCTTGTAACGCATTGACCCCACTTGGAAAACGCGTCAAATACGTGGTAAAACTCGACACAGCGCGGTCATAATTGCCTTGTTCATACTGCGTTTCGGCAGATTTAAATAACAAATTATCTTGCTGCATCCCATCCACCGTCATACCGGGAACCGTTTTCAAAAAGGTAAAATAGTCATCTGGACGATTCAAATCGTGTACATAAATGTCTTCCAATCGCTCCAAAGCGGCTTTTGCATCCACTGCATTCGGTTGATACTGAAACACTTGTTTGTAATAACTTGCCGCTTGTTCTTGATTGCCCTGATTGCTCGCAATCAAACCCAAACGCATCAAAGCTGGCACTGCCAAATCGGTTTTGCCCTTATAATCATTCAATAATCGATTCAATGCCCGTGTCGCATTATCCAATTGATTCATTTCTTGATACGTCGCGCCCGCTTCCAACAACGCCGCAGGAGCAAACTCTGAATTGGGATATTGGTCTGCAATTTTATCCAAAGCGAGCAATTTTTCCACTTTATTGTTCCGCAAACCTTGAATAATGCCTTTTTGATACAATGCGTAAATATAACCTGCGTATTGACTCGTCACGGCTTCATCATAATATTTCAACGCTTCATCATATTTATTGCGTTTAAACATACAGTCGCCTGCCCGCAAAATGGCATCTCCCAAAACATTTTGTTTAATATCATCTCCATAAATCATTGCTTTATCGCGTTTGATACCCGAAACAGCTTCTTTGAAATAATCCAAAGCCGATTGATAATTTTTTTGTTTCAAATAATTATAACCTTGAATATAATTACCCAAATTCATGGAAGCATCTTCTGGCAACGTGCGCAATCCTTTCCCCAAAGTCAAAAATTGACTCATATATCGTTGACTTGTCGCATAATCTTTTTGAGTATTCGCAATATCGCCCAACCAAAAATTGGCAATCGCTTTAGCTTCCGTACTCATGGATTCGGACAAAGAGCGTTCAAAATAACTTTTCGCATCCGCAGGTTTGTTGTCCTGCATCAACTGAATCCCGCGATACAACAAGGCTTTTTGATAGGCTTCCCGAATTTTAGCGGTTTTATTTTGAATCCCGTTAATGGTTTTAATCGCGCCTTCATAATCCCGCGTTTGCAACAATAAATCACCCAATAAATTTTGCGCATCCGTATAATAACGACTGCCCGATGGAATCCCTTCCAAACCGTTCACCGCATCTTGAATATATTTTAATTCATAACTCAATTTGGCATAATTGAACAAGGCATCTTCCTGAACCGCCGCATCAAAATTCATCCGAGAGGCAGTCGCAAACGCATTCCGCGCCGCGCCCCTATCGCCCGTCCGCAAATAGCAATCGCCCAACATGACCAAAGCATTTTGCCCCATTTTATTGGCAGTTCGATTGAGGTTTTCCAAATTTTTACCTGCTTCGACGTATTTTCCAACCCGATATTGGGCAAAACCCAATTGATAAAAATCTTCTTCCCGCATTTTATTATTGCCTTCCCCGCCGACTTCCAAATATTTGACCGCATTCGGATAATCTTTTTTCTCAAAATAGGCTTGTCCAATCAATTGATTCAATTCCCGACCTGTACGCAATTTCGGGTCTTGCGCAGCGCGAGTGCCATACGTGATGACTTTATCGTAATCATGTTGTGCAAAATAAATCTGCGTCAGATAATAAGGAATGTATTGCGCATAGGTTTTACTTTTTTCGACGCGTTGGAAACTTTTGATGGCTTCATCAAATTTATTTTCAAAAAAAGCCGTCATCCCGTAATAATAATTGGCAGGATAGAAATATTCCCCATCTTTCTCCTTCACCTGCTCAAAACACGCCTTTGCTTTTGGAAATTGTTTGCGCACAAAATACGCATATCCTTTTTTGAAATAGGCTTCTGTACGCAAATCGCCCGAGATTTCAGAATCATTCAGCATTTCAAAAAAACGCAAGGCTTTATCAAATTCTTGAGCATTGTAATAATAATTGCCCATTTCGACAATCGCCTGTTTTGCTAATGGGTCAGGCGAATAATTGCGAATATAATCTGCAATTAATTGTTCTGCATTGGGTTGACCAGTTCGGACAGCCGATTTTGCCAAATATAATTCGGCACGACCGCGTAACAACTTACTTTCTGGCTCTACCGCAGGGCGTAATTGGTCTAAGGAAACTTGAAACTCGCGCTGTGCGGCTCCGTAAATCCCTTTTTCAAAAAAATCTAATCCGCGTTTATACGCCAGATTTGCCTCTGTAAAAACGGTCGTTTGCTGTGCGCCGACCGAACCGCCGTATAACAGCAGGCAAAGACTCGTGGAACGAATGAATTTCAATTGCATCATTTTTGAAATGAGTTAGCTATGGATGGTTTTGCGATTGTACAATTGTGATAGTTGATTAGAACGTTGTTTGTTAAAAAAAACGTTCTATTTTGCTCTTTTTGACAGTTTCTTAACAAAAAAAAATTGCATTTGAAGTCAAAAGCAGTGCAAATCTATTCTATTATTTGTAAAAAATACAAAAATGCTCGTTTTCTAATGGACTTTTCTGTTTTTAAACTACCTTTGTTTCAAAATCAGGCGCAATCAAAGTTGACCTTTAAACGAAGAATGAAAGAAATATTTCCATTATTAAAACAAAAAGTCATTGATAATCAATGCTTTGCATTAGCCACCGTAACGGCAACTTGGGGTGCTTCGCCCCGTCCTGCGGGTTCGGTGATGGCGATTTTTGCGGATAAGACGATAGCAGGTTCGGTTTCGGGCGGCTGCATCGAAGGCGAAGTGATGCGGCTTGGTTTAGAAGTCCTTCAAACAGGAAAGCCGATTCAAAAAACATTTGGAATTTCGGATGAGGATGCTTGGACGGTTGGGCTGAGTTGTGGCGGAAAAGTGTCGATTTGGATTGAAAAATTTATAGCTTTTGAAGATAAAAATCATTGGAATCAACTTTCGGATGCGCTTGAAAACGATAAAAGTGTGGTTTTGATGACGCATTTGGTAACGGGAAAGCATCAAATTTGGTTTCCAGAAACATCAAATCGGATTTTGCAAGCAAGCGATAAGCCATTAGAGCAAGTCATAATGCAAAAATATCATTCCAATCAAACAGGTATTGCAACAACAAGTATCGGCGAAACCGTTTTCATACGGGTTTTTCCGAAAAAACCGCGCTTATTCATCGTTGGTGCGGCGCATATTACGGTGGATTTAGTGCGTTTTGCGAAAGATTTTGATTTTAAAACGATTGTCATGGATCCGCGCGGTATTTTTACCAAACGAACTCGTTTTGAAATCGCACCTGACGAATTATTAGAAGCCTGGCCTGCGGAAGTTTTGGCGGATATCGTGTTGGACAGGCATGATTACGCGGTCATTCTCTCGCATGACCCCAAAATTGATGACCAAGCCCTTGAACTTTTTTTAAATAGTGATATTAAATATATTGGTGCCTTGGGCAGCAGCAAAACGCATCAAAAACGAGTCGCAAGGCTCACTGAAATGGGTTTTGAGGCAACTCAAATCGCACGAATCCATTCGCCGATTGGTCTATCGATTGCCGCACGGACAGCACAAGAGATTGCACTCAGTATTATTGCGCAATTGATTCAAATTAAAAATGTACTCTAAGTGGTCATTCAAGTTAATCCTGTCGATGAAGGTACGGATTTTTAGGGATATTCGACTCCAAATCTGTGAAAATCCCATGAAATCCGTGAAATCCGTACATCCATCAACCCGACAATATTAATTTTACTTACTACTAAGGACACAATTGGACAAATCATAAATTTTAAATAATATGTTACTCGTAACGCAAATTAATATTTATCCCGTAAAATCGTTCGATGGTTATAGCCCCACTTCCTCAGTGGTTGAGCAGCGCGGACTTCAATACGATAGGCGTTGGATGTTAGTGAATACAGTTGGCGTATTTTTGACGCAACGCAACCATCCACAAATGGCACTTTTTCGCGCTCTTATCATTGATAATCAATTAGTTATCGAAGATAAAATTTCTAATCAAACCTTATTAAAAGTAGGTATTGATGAAAAAACAGGCGAGCGCAAAATGGTAGAGATTTGGGATGACCATTGTGAAGCCGCTCTTGTTTCAAAAAAGGCAGACCAAATTTTGAGTACTGCATTAGGCATTGATTGTCAATTAGTTACAATGCCCAATGAGACGGAACGGCGTGTAGAAGCATCGTTTAATACAGGAACCGATATGGTGAGTTTTGCAGATGCTTATCCGATTTTAATCGCAGGAGAAGCATCTTTGGATGATTTAAAAAACAGATATGATAATAATAATCAATCCAAAATCAGCATGCGGCGTTTCAGAGCCAATATCCTTTTTTCGGGCGGACAACCATATGAAGAAGATAATTGGTCAAATTTTCGGATTAATGAACTCCATTTCATGGGTGTCAAACCTTGTGCGCGCTGTATCATGACGACAATTGACCCTGATACAGGTGTTGTTGCTGCGAACAAAGAGCCATTAGCCATGTTATCGACGTATAGAAAGCGGAATCGCAAAATTTATTTTGGTCAAAACGTTATTTGGAATCCTAAACGTTGGCTTTGGGCGATGGAAGCGACGATTCAAGTTGGTGATGTGCTTGTAGATGATTCCAAAAGGAACAGCTCATCCTTTTAAATTTTTATTTTACCTTTGCATCCTATTTTGATTTAAAACTGTCTTTGAATGAACTATTTTGGAAATGAACAGCTCTATTTTAACAATATCGTAAAACAAGCAAAAATCTATTTTAAACCAACTTAAATAGAATATATGACAATTTATACTTTATTATTGACTTTTGGCGCAATTGCCGCCGCTTTAACCTGGATAACGGTTCGTGCAGGCGCACACCGCAGCGTATTCATGAGTTTTTTGCAATATTTTGTAGGCGTTTGGTTCGTCTTTTCGGGCGTAGTAAAAGCGATTGACCCGATAGGAACGGCTTTCAAAATGAAAGATTATTTTGGAGCGTTCGAGGAAACAGCAAAAGGTTGTGCCTTGAAACCGATAGCAGGTTTATTTCCAATGATGTCGGAATATGCATTATTTTTCTCTATATTAATGATTGTGGCTGAAATCGTTATCGGCATTATGCTTATTCTGGGGTCAAAACCAAAAACGGCTGCATGGTTATTTTTCCTCATTATTATCTTTTTCACGGCATTGACGGGCTTCACATATTTGACAGGTTTTGTGCCAAGAGATGCCAACTTTTTTGATGGAAAACTTTGGGGCAATTTCAAAGAAACCAATATGCGCGTCACTGATTGCGGTTGTTTTGGTGACTTTTTAAAACTACATCCTAAAATTTCGTTTTTCAAAGATTTGGGCTTAATGATTCCTGCTTTGTTGTTCTTATTTTTTATCAACAAATCAGCGCATAATTTGTTTCCAGTTCGCTTTCGCAATATTTTAGTTGGAACAAGTTTATTGGTTTCGACCATTTTTTGTATTCAAAACGCATTTTGGGATGAACCTTGTGTTGATTTTCGCCCTTTCACGATTGGTACAGACTTGAAAGCGAAAAAAGCAGCTGAAACCAAAGCGCAAAATGAAGTCAAAATCCTAAGTGCGAATTTGTATAATGTCGTTACAAAAGAGCATAAAAATGTGCCTTATCAACAATATATGGATGGTTTTACGGCGGGCATCTATCCTGCGGACACGTTTAAAGTGGAAGATTGGGTGAAAACAGAGGCATCAATTCCGCGCACGAAAGTCAGTGATTTCAACATTTATGACAGCAAAGGCGATAATGAATTGACAGAGGATCTTTTAAATGAAAAAAATTATTTATTTTTAGTGGTTGCCTATCATTTGGAGAGCAAATCGGTGAAAAAAACGATTACCGTGCCAGATACGACTTGGAAAGTAGATTCTATCCGAGTTGGAGACAAGATTGAATTGAAAAAAACGATATTGAAAGCAGGTCAAAAAGAAGAAACGACTTCAGTTTATTCTTTTCCTAAAAAACAACGCGATTTGTTTACAGCTAAGTTGAATCCATTGTTGGAAGCGGCTGAAAAATCGGGTTACAAAACGGGTGCATTAGTGCATGCGGGCGACCGCGAAATTGAAGATTTCAGACATGATGTACAAGCAGGTTATCCGTTTTACACGGGCGATGAGAAATTATTAGAAACCATGATTCGTTCCAATCCTGGCGTTTTTCTGTTAAAAGAAGGGCGGATTGTTCAAAAATGGCATATCAATCAATTGCCGACTTTCGAGGAAATGAAAGCGAGTGGGCTTTTTAAATAATTGAAAAATCCGAAAAATAAAGTCGTCGAAATTAAAACTTCGACGACTTTCAATTTAAAACTAATGATACAACTTGTTGAATGTCCGCGAGATGCTATGCAAGGTTTGAAAACGTTTATTCCAACAGAAACCAAAATAAATTATATTAATCTTTTATTAAAAGTCGGATTTCATACCCTTGATTTTGGCAGTTTTGTGTCTCCAAAAGCGATTCCTCAAATGCGAGACACCGTAGAAGTATTGGAAAAATTGGATTTAAGCAAAACAAAAACCCGTTTATTAGCCATTGTAGCCAATGAACGCGGGGCTGCCGAAGCTGCAACCCATGCCCAAATTCAATATTTAGGTTATCCTTTTTCTATTTCCGAAACGTTTCAAATTAGAAATACCAATGCTACGATTGTCGAGTCTTTAGAACGGGTCAAGGCGATTCAAGAACTTTGCGTTAAAAACAACAAACAATTGGTTTTATATATTTCGATGGGTTTTGGCAATCCGTATGGGGATGTTTGGAATGCAGAAGTGGTTTTAAAATGGGTACATGAATTATCGAAAGAAGGCATTACGATTTTTTCGCTTTCAGATACAATTGGCGTTTCGAATCCGACGACGATTGCGTATTTATTCAGTCATTTGATAAAAGCATATCCAAATTTGGAATTTGGTGCTCATTTACACACCGAACCCCATAATTGGAAGGAAAAAATTCAAGCAGCGTATTTGAATGGTTGCAACCGATTTGATGCTGCGATGCGCGGTTTTGGTGGTTGCCCGATGGCAAAAGATGACCTCACAGGCAATATGGCAACTGAAAATGTTGTTCATTTTTTTAAAACGATGGAAGCCTTAGAAGGCAAATCTTTGTTAAAATTAAATCAAAAAGCGTTTTTGAAAAGTTGGGAATCGTCCAATTCCGTTTTTCAACAACATTAAAAATTAAAATCATGCAAATTATCCCAATAGAATATGGCACACCCGAATATGATGAAGCGGTGCGCCTTCGATATGACGTATTGCGCCGTCCGTTAGGCTTGGAATTTTCGGTCGAATTTTTGGCGACAGAATATGCTGATTTTCATCTCGGCTGTTACGATAACAATGCTTATTTAATCGGTGTTTTGCTTTTGACTCCTAATGCAAATGGGGTTTATATGAAAATGAGACAAGTTGCAGTGGATAGCCGTTTACAGCGACAAGGTGTTGGAAAACAATTAGTTGCGTACAGTGAAATGCTTACTAAATCGAAAGGTTTTGAAAAAATAGTGCTACATGCCCGCGAGACAGCAGTGCCTTTTTATGAAAAATTGAATTATACGATATTCGGAGAGCCTTTTGAAGAAGTGGGGATTCCACATCGGGCTATGGAGAAAAATTTGTAACAATTGGTGGAGATTATTTAGAACGATATTGCTCTACGATTAAAAACTCGGTTTCTATTATTTTTTTTGTTTTTGCCAATTGGATATCCGCTTCCAATTCATCATTCATGATATTGTGTAAAAAATAATAACGTTCCAATTGTGATTCCAAATCCAAAGGATTAAAACGAGCTAATTCATTGTTTAACAATAAGATATGTTCCAAACGATATGTTTTGATTATTTTTTTATCATCCATTAATTGCAAAAAAATCGTAAATAATTTTAAAATTGCAGGATTAGCATTATATTTTTCAAGCAAAATCGTAAATTCATGGAGTATCAATGCTTCATCTTTGGGTTTTGTATGAATCAAATCAGCTAATTTATTTAAACGCTTTTTGAGTTTGCTCAATTGTCGGATTTGTCGTTCAATCAGTTTCTTTACTTTTGTATCCATTTTCTTTAAATAGTGAAAAATTTTAAATTAAAAACTTGTATAATTTTAAATAGTTCAATTGAAAGAACCGATCCAAAAGGTCGGCGAGGTTGCAACCTCGCCGACCTTGATTCGATATGAATGTATTGATTATCAATTATTTACATTTTGATAGCTTATTTCGAATCAACTACTTATAAATTAAAAACATTAGATTATGCGTAACTTAATGGGGACAGAAAACAAATTTATAGAGCAACTTGCCGCAAGTTTGAAACTTACGGCAAGTTCTGCTAAGTGAGCATATATCAAAAAACTTGAAAATGAATACTTAAAATCATTTTTAAAACGCCTAATTCAAATTATTATTGATACAAAAACATCGACCGATTGCGCTCCAATTCTCTAAAATACGGGTCTTTCAAATCTTTGATAAAATGAATCGCTTCCCCTGTTGATTTCATTTCAGGTCCCAATTTTTTATCGG
>JBDLWG010000234.1:0-2549 GCA_039804385.1 Bacteroidota bacterium | reverse complement strand
ATTTATCAACCGCAAGATTATCTTCTTTGAATTTGGCGGGCGAAGTATTCGCTTGTTTTTTGAAAAAACGACAAAAATAACTCACATCTTTAAATTCTAATTGGTGCGCAATCTCTGAAATCGTTAGGTTCGTATGCGTTAATAAGATCATCGCTTCGTTCATCAAGTAGCCACTAATCACTTGTTTGGTCGATTTTCCAACAATGGATTGACAAATTCGATTTAAATGCGTCTTGCTAATGCCCAAATCTTTGGTAAATTCGTCAATACTTTTATTCGTTGGAATACTGGCTTTGATTTTCTTTAAAAAAGATTTGTAATACGTAAGTTCTTTATTCGCACCAATATACGTTTTTTCTCGACCAAATTTAAAGTTTAAACGAAAAATTTTAATGGTGAATAATAATAATAGCGTTTCTAAGGTCAATCGAATTTTTTCATCTTGTTGTAAAAATTCTCGATCCATGGCGTGAATCAAGTTGAATAAATCATTGAAATCATCTATATGATTTTCCAAATTTAAAATGCGGACTTGATTCAACTCGTGCGCCAATTGTTTATCTGAAGCCGTGACTTTTTCAATCACATTCGACGCAACCGAGAGCGTATAACCTAAAATATCTTCACTGAATTGAAACCCATGCAAATTGTTATCAGGCATGATAATCAATTGTTTGCCCGAAAAAGGTTTCGTTTTTTCATTGAAAATGAACGTTCCAGAACCCGATTTTATCAGAAAAAATTGATATAATTTGCTGTGAAAATGAGGTTTGATGACCCAATCGTGTTTCCGACAACTGGAATCTATCGAGACCAAATGGAAAAATTCAGGGGAAATCGTCCATGATTCTCGACCGTATAAACCAAAATTTTTAAACTCATTATTCATAATTCTTACTATTTTTTTAACACATAAAATACTGTGCCTATGTGTTTCTATCTCGCGCTTGTGCCGCCAAACGCACCTGTGCATTCGGTTCACCATAACGGTCATAACCGCCTACGCGTTGAATGATTTCAATAAACAAACCGTTTTGTTCTTTAAAATAAAAATGATAAAAAGAACCTTCTCCTTGCACATCATATAAGATATTCAATGCACGCATTCGTTCCACTTCCTCCAAAGGTAACACGGATTTTGAAATTAAATCATTATAATAATTGTCAGGTACGGATAAAATCATATTTTTATTTGGAATCCATGCTGCTGTCTTAAAAATATCGGTCGTGCTTAACGCAATTTGTTGAATGCCCGCCCCTGCCAATGATTCGATAAAACGGTCTGAAGAAGTGCCTCTACTTCGTGTTGAACTCAAAGGTATTCTAATACTTTTTGTTTCATTACGCGCTACACGGCTATACATCAAGCCTCTTGGGTCTAATAATTCCAACGTCTCTTCAATTTCTAAACCCAGCATTGCCCGATAAAATAAGGTATTCGATTGTGTTAATACGTCACTCACAACATGCCCGATATGGTCAAATTGTTGTACACCATTATTAATTTTAAAAGGATTGATTAAATCAAATTCTAATTCATAATAATTTGATTTTAAATCTTTTTCATCTATAAAATAGTATAAAAGATTACTCGAACCTTTCACCGCAGGGATGTTTAAAGTATCTTCATTATCACTCGCTTTAATCCATTTGTAATGGAGTTGCCGCGCCCAACTTTCTAAATAGTGCGGATTTTGAGCCGAAAAACCAACGGAACAAACCATATTCCCATGTTTATCGACCCAATCGGTGGCATGTGCATCCAACTCTTTGTTTAAAATAAGGGTTGCATCACCCAACTGATATAAACTAACATCTTTGGATTTATGTTGATGTGTTTTCACAAAACCAACATTTTTTAACAATGCTATCAACGGAAATTGACTAAACTTATCAGTGGCAAATTCAATGAATTGAATCTTTTTTAAGATGGGTTTTTCAATATTTTTTTTGGAAATTTCATTCATTAGCCAAATTAAAGACCGTTTTCCATCCAAAGCAACTGGATAAACGCGGGATGCTCTAAAATCATCACTGAAAATTTCATGCGAAATGTATCCATTATAACCTGTCGAATCCACCGCTTTCATAAACGCTACTACTGGAAACGAACCTTGACCCGGAAAACAACGATAATGACGACCCAAAACAATGTGTGCAACATCCATTTTCTGCGCATCAGCAACTTGCACTAAGGTAATTTTAGCACCCGACAATTTATAAATATCATCCATAGGCAATTCCCGCGAATTAATATGCAAATTATCCAATATGTAACCTAAATTGGGATGATTGGCGCGATTGACAATTTCAATAGATTGACGATAATCATATACGTAACGTCCCCAAGACAGGGCTTCATATCCAATTTTAAATCCACGAAAAGCGGCTCGTTCTGCCAATTCATGTAAATCGGCTGCCGCTTTATCCATATCATCTAAGGCTAACGGAGAAGTATTGCTACACACCGATAGCGTTTTGGTACCAAGCAAAGTCATTAAATCAAACTTGCGTTCTGCCCTATCCAAATTTTTGCGATGTAACGCATT